>NZ_BDHD01000747.1:0-549 GCF_054786075.1 Treponema sp. R6D11
GTCTTCACCCCAATAAGACAATATAGTTTACTCGAAAAATTGGTCGGTCTGCAACTAATCTACTGAGCTAAGCCGCCTATTCGCTAATATAGTTTACTCGAAAAATTGGTCGGTCTGCAACAAACAGAATGATTACCTCTACTTTTCGCTTAATATAGTTTACTCGAAAAATTGGTCGGTCTGCAACCCGTTTCACGACATAATGCGGTATTTTCAAATATAGTTTACTCGAAAAATTGGTCGGTCTGCAACCACAAGCTCCACTACCCAACTGACGATAACAATATAGTTTACTCGAAAAATTGGTCGGTCTGCAACGGTAGCCTATTTAAGACCGCTGGTAACGAAATATAGTTTACTCGAAAAATTGGTCGGTCTGCAACGAAAAGTTACTCCATGTAATGGGAGACTACAATATAGTTTACTCGAAAAATTGGTCGGTCTGCAACAATTTAATTGTTTGTAGTTTTTTATTTTGTAATATAGTTTACTCGAAAAATTGGTCGGTCTGCAACCCAATTTTCAAGCGTTTCCCTAAAATTATAATAT
>NZ_BDHD01000748.1:0-549 GCF_054786075.1 Treponema sp. R6D11
GTGCGTCTATTACTTCTTTTTTCTCTAAATCTTTAAATCTTTCTAACATAAGAATTACCTCCTATGTTAGAATATATGCTATTTTAGCAGCGAATACATATTTTTTTTATAACTTTCGACGCCTGGTTGGGTGAATGGGTTGACGCCTAGCATGTAGCCGGAAATTCCACAAGCTTTTTCGAAGAAGTAGAATAGTTCTCCGAGGGATTCTTCGTTCATTTTGTCTATTATTATTTCTAAGACTGGCACGCCGCCTTCTAAGTGAGCTTTGATTGTTCCGTCTTTTGCTTTTTCGTTTACATAGTGGAACTCTTTGCCTGCTAGGTATTCTAAGCCGTCGTCGATTTCGCTTTTAGGAATTGTCACATCGTTTGGTTTAGTTTTAAAACTGATGACGGTTTCGAATATATTGCGGACGCCATCTTGGACATATTGACCCATTGAGTGCAGGTCGGTTGTGTATATCAAGTTGGCAGGGAAGATTCCTTTGCCATTTTTTCCTTCGCTTTCGCCGAAAAGTTGTTTCCACCATTCTGTTAACATGCGCAA
>NZ_BDHD01000749.1:0-548 GCF_054786075.1 Treponema sp. R6D11
TTGTAATTTTTTGCGGTCTTTGTCAATTTGGCTTTCCAAATCTGCGGCGCGCATTTTTTGTTCAGGCGACGGGTTGCGTCCAAGCTGGTTCTCAAGCAAGTTTAAAAATTCTTCAACTTTTCCAACGTAAGGAATAAGCTCGTCCATTTCCTTGTCTTTAAAAATACAATTCTTGCCGACGCTTTTTTCCAACAAACGGCTAATACTGTAACATTCATCGCTCATTGATTCAAGCGCGACAATGACTTGCATTAAATATGTAACGCGAGCTTCGGTCTTTGGGTTCAGTTTTACGCGGGAACATTCAATTAAAAAGTTGGTTAGTATCTCGCGCATTTCATCAATATATTCTTCTTTTTTTAACAGCTCCGTGCATAACTCGGCGGTATTCTCTTTGTCGTTACTGTCTTCTTCGCGCAAGCTCCGTAATACTGTGCAAAAACTCGGACGCAAACGAATAGAGGCTGGCGGCAATGTAAAAGCTGAATTTCTTTTTATCGATCTTGTTCGCAGAATAGAAAGGCTTGGGGATTATTGTTTTTAGATTT
>NZ_BDHD01000750.1:0-547 GCF_054786075.1 Treponema sp. R6D11
CTGTAAAAAAGCAGTTGCGGATTTAACAAAATGGAAGACATCATAAAGGCGGCAAGCCAGTCTTCTTCCATTCCCTTTTCGGCAAATGATGCCGCTATCGGGATTGTTCCGTACATGCACAAGGGGGAGGCTATCCCCAAAAGCGACGCAGGTATTACGCCGAGGAAACCTAGCTTTTTCTCTCGCAGACTGGAGAACATTTCATGGATTTTTTCTTTTCCAAAAACTGAAATAAAAGAGCCGAGTGCCATTCCAATCGCCCAGTATCTGAAAATCTGCTCAAACTGAATCGAGAAAAAATACCAAATGTAAATAAATTCGCGCTTTAAAACTTCAACCATCAATACGGACTAACCTGTATGTCTTGCTTCCCAAGCCAATTTCTTCCGCGTGTTTTATTGTCAAAATACCATTCCTTGACTCTATCCGCGCAATAAGGTCTTTGCCATCTTTTGCCTTGTACACAAGATCGACGCAAGCCTGATCAAGGGCAACAGGATCAAGCGAGGCTAGTATGCCGATGTCTGCCATTGTCGGAGGAGTGGGT
>NZ_BDHD01000751.1:0-546 GCF_054786075.1 Treponema sp. R6D11
CATATAAGCGGAGGACTGCTCGCGAAAGAAATGGGAATATCGCGCGTCGCGGTTTGGAAGACGGTACAGTCTTTAACCAAGGCCGGCTATTCGATAGAAACCGGGGACAACGGCTATCTTCTTGATCCTAAAAACGAATAAAATGGCCGAGATAGAGGTTGTTAACGTAACAAAGAAATTCCCGTTTTATGAATTTTACCACGAACCACACGAACCAACACGAACAACGACAAGATATGAGCAGATACAAGACGGCTTTTTTTTCGCATTATCAGACGTTTCCCTCTCCATCGAAAAAGGCGAATGTACGATAATCGCGGGGGCTAACGGGTCGGGGAAAAGCCTTTTAATGTCCATCATCGCGGGGCTTGAAGATCCTTCTTCGGGTTCGGTTAAGACAGCTTCAAGACCGGGGCTTGTGTTTCAGGAGCCAGATTCGCAGATACTTGGGGAAACGCCGAGGGAGGATGTCGCCTTCGGACCGCGCAATATGAGGCTTTCCAAGAGCGAAATAAAGGCGAGAGTTGGTTCCGCGCTTTTAGAGAC
>NZ_BDHD01000752.1:0-543 GCF_054786075.1 Treponema sp. R6D11
GATAAACAAAACCGAGGTATCAGATAAATCTATATCTCGTAATGCCAAAAGTCCAGTTGGTCTAATTCTATATGAGACGAAATATTACCGCTGCTCTTAAACTGCAATTCGGGGTTTTTTACGCTGACGCGCGTTTTTTCCGGTACTGAGCGAATCACAAAAGCGTTACCGCCTATTACCACTCCTTCGCCGATAATTGTGTCCCCTCCTAAAATGCTTGCCCCTGAGTATATCGTAACATTATCGCTTATAGTCGGGTGGCGTTTTACTCCCTTTATACTTTGACCGCCCTTTGTGGACAACGCGCCAAGGGTTACGCCCTGATACAATTTTACATTGTCTCCAATAATGGCGGTCTCGCCTATTACAATGCCCGTGCCGTGGTCTATAAAGAAATATTTGCCTATTGTCGCGCCCGGGTGAATGTCAATGCCGGTCGCGCTGTGCGCGTATTCGCTCATAATCCTTGGGATAAGCGGAACCGAAAGCAAATAAAGTTCATGCGCTATTCTGTAAATCATAGTGGCATAAATGCCAGGGTAT
>NZ_BDHD01000753.1:0-541 GCF_054786075.1 Treponema sp. R6D11
GTGATAAAGAAAAATTAAAAGGAGTAATGTCCGCTGTTGTTGTTATAGACGGGGTAAATGTCGCTATATCGACGCATAGAAGGGATCCTAATAACATAATAAACAAAATAAAAAACCCCGCTGATGTGCTTTATGAAAAACAAACCAATGGGGTTGTGGGGTACGGCTGGGTCTGATCCTTAGTCCCTGAATCTAGTCATTTCTGACGACACCCAGTCATTGAATAGGAAATTACCTACCTATTCAAATCTACCACAAACATCTTCAAAAGTCAACGATAAAAAATAAATAAAGGGAAACAGTAAAACTTTTAACCGCAGGATAAATTTGAATGTTATTAAAATAAGTATTACTGGAAAATTTTGATTTTGACAAAATTTGAAACAATGTCCATGTTTTCGCTTATAGGTAAATTTACCTATAAAAAAATAGGTAAATTTACCTATATAAGAATTTTGTCTTGTGCTGTATATTATGCACAGGGGAAAACGTCCCTTTAAATTCACCCCTCCGTACGGGGGGAAGATGTCCTTGAGGAGGA
>NZ_BDHD01000754.1:0-540 GCF_054786075.1 Treponema sp. R6D11
CACGACGGCTCTTACAAATCGGGCAATACGCCGCGCTACCACGCGCGCCAGATAGCGTTCCGCAGATGTCAGCAGGAAGGGGCTCGCGTCGTGATGGGCTCCGCCACCCCGTCCGCCGAAGCGTGGAAACTTATGTCGGAGGGGAGCATTAAGCGGCTCGACCTGTCGCGCCGTCTTTCAGGGGGCGGAATGCCCGAAATAAAGCCCGTAAGCCTCGCCGGAACTACGGGATGCCTTTCAAAAGAATTAAAGGACGAGATTCTGCTTACCCACCAAATGGGAAGGCAGACTATCCTATTTTTAAACAGAAGAGGTTTCGCCCACTTTTACCAATGTCCCGACTGCGGATGGGAACAAACCTGCAAAAGGTGTTCGGTATCCCTTACCTGGCACAAAAGTAAAAACCGCTGTATGTGCCACTACTGCGGCTACAGCGAAGCGCCGCCTTCCGTCTGCCCCAAATGCGGCTCGATAAACGCCGGATACCGCGGCTTCGGCACGGAGATGATCGAGGAAGAAGTACGGCGCACCTTCCCCGAC
>NZ_BDHD01000755.1:0-540 GCF_054786075.1 Treponema sp. R6D11
CAATTACGGTAAATATAATTGTTGCGGTGTCATCACTTTGCTTTTTTGAAGTAACAGACATATGCACCGTTCCCTCATCCGTATACTTAAACGCGTTAGAAAGAATATTGTTAAGTATTTGTTTAATGCGAAGTTCGTCGCCGATAAGTATTAACGGCAAATTCTCGTCTATATCCATTATAAATTCAATCGGCTTGCTTTCATAACGCATAATATTTAATTGGACGGTATCGTTTATCAGGCTCGCAATATCATATTCGGCGGGCACAAGCTGCAGCTTGCCCGCTTCAATTTTAGACAAATCCAATATGTCGTTAATAATACCCAACAGCAAATCGCTCGAATTGTAAATTCTTTCAAACGCTTCTTTTACCGGCTCAGACAGCATAGTGTCCTGAAGCTGAATTTCCGTAATGCCTATAATGGCGTTCATCGGCGTGCGTATCTCGTGGCTCATTTTCGCTAGGAAGTCGCTTTTCGCCTTACTGCTTTTTTCGGCAAGTTCCGCCTTGCGCATTTCGTTAAGTTTGGCCTTGTGTT
>NZ_BDHD01000756.1:0-540 GCF_054786075.1 Treponema sp. R6D11
AGGTAATCATTTGGAACCCGATATGAAATGGGGAAAGCGTTATTTGGAACAAATAAAAGATTTAACAATATGAAACCGCGAATGATCGCATTTTATTTACCTCAGTATTACCCAACGGATACTAACGATAAATATTGGGGTAAAGGCTTTACGGAATGGACAAACGTATGTAAAGCCCGTCCGTTATTTAGGGGGCATTACCAGCCTCATGTGCCAGCCGATTTGGGTTTTTATGATTTGCGCTTAAAAGAAACTCGAATAGCGCAGACTGAAATGGCAAAAGAACACGGAATAGAGGGTTTTTGTTATTATCATTATTGGTTCGGTAATGGAAGACGGGAGTTAGATAGGCCGTTTCATGAAGTGCTTGAAAGTAGCGAGCCAGATTTTCCGTTTATGCTTTGTTGGGCAAATGAAAGTTGGCATAAAAAATTTTGGAACGTAGACGGAGTATTTTCCAAAAAAATTATTGTTGAACAGCAATATAACGGAATAGAAGATTATACAAAATATTTTTACTCCCTTTTACCGGCATTTAAG
>NZ_BDHD01000757.1:0-539 GCF_054786075.1 Treponema sp. R6D11
GTAATAAATTGATGGGTGTGGATGTTTCGCATTATCAGGGGGATATAAATTGGGTTCAAGTTAGGAGCGCTGGAATTTCATTTGTTATGATTAAAGCTGGCGGTCGTGGATATGGTGCGGCTGGTAACAAGTATGTTGACGAAAAATTTGTGAATAATATAAAAGGCGCATATGCCGCAGGTTTAAAGGTTGGGATTTACTATTATTCTACGGCGTTAAACGAGGAAGAAGCGTTAGATGAAGCTAAGCATTGTATTGATATAATTAAGCCATATAAAAGCAAGATAACGTATCCAGTTGCTTATGATTTTGAGGAATGGAATGAGCATAGAACAGCCGGTATTACGGGCACACAAGCTACTAAAAATGCTATTAAATTTTTGGATTATATTTCGAGTCAAGGTTATGATACCGCTCTTTATGCCAGCAGAAATGATTATTTAAACAAATTTATAACTGCCAATTTAGCAAATTACAAATTGTGGTTGGCGCATTGGACATGGGCTGGTGCTGAAACTAACTATAAAGGCTGGTATATG
>NZ_BDHD01000758.1:0-539 GCF_054786075.1 Treponema sp. R6D11
GGCAAAATAGGGAAAAGACCGCTCGATATACATAAAAAAGAATTTAAAGAAATTAAAAAAAGAAAAAGAGAAAAATTTTTGGGGTCTCCAAGCGTCGGCGCAACGGGGAACTTGCTTAAATTAAGGGAAGGGAAAAGCAAAAAAACCACCATAAAAACCGCGAGGGCCGAGCAAAAATTTTGGATTTAGTGGTTTTTCTTCGCAAATGTGGCGTGAAAATAACACGCAAAAAGAGAAGTTTTTTTGTTAGAGGGGGAAACTTAAAAGAAGCCGTGGAATACGAAATAATGCCGGATAGAATCGCAGCTTTAACGTACATAATGGCGGGGGAAAAAAAAAGCGGGGGGGGGAAAAATAAAAAAAATAGTTATAAAAAAAAAATAAAACCCCCATTTGATGGGCTCCAAAAAAAAAAAAACAAAAACGCAAACCAACCACGGGTCCCCACCCACCCAGGCGCGAGAGTTATGCCGGATTTAACCCTAAAAAAAAGGAAAAAAAAAATACAAAACCCAAACAAAAAAAAAAAAGAAATTACC
>NZ_BDHD01000759.1:0-538 GCF_054786075.1 Treponema sp. R6D11
ATTTAAGATAAGGGATAAAGGGTTGTTACTGTTACCCTTTTCCCGAAAACTACCGATTTATTACTATACCTATATGTATTTACTTAAAAAGCATATATACTTTTTATAAAAAAGAGTATATAATGTCAAAAAACATAAAAGGAAGGGATTTTTATGGAGGAATACAACGATCTGGCAGATCGGCTAGAAAGTCGGTTTGGGAAAAAAACTCTTGGGGAAATAGAAAAAGAGAAAGGTATCACCGATTACAATAATACTGGTGTTGGTTTTGGTTATATTGTCAAGGGGACACTCCCCAAAAACAGGGAAGAAGCAATGAAAAACTTCGACCCCTCTAATATTGGCAAGTTATAAAAAGTTTGAGATATAGCAAATATGTTTATCGCCAACGATGTTTTACGACTTGATGACTGGAAAAGTGTTGAGGATATTTTTGATAATGTCCGTATTATCAATGATTGTTGCTACCCAAAAATCTTCGAAAACCTCGATTTTATACAAGATCATGATAAACAAATCTATACGGTATATTCAATAG
>NZ_BDHD01000760.1:0-428 GCF_054786075.1 Treponema sp. R6D11
GCCATTACAATTTACAGGCGGATTTTACCATCTGCCGGAAGGTATTCAGCCAGTGTCGCGAATAATTTGGGGAATGTTTATTTTCAAAAAGGAAATATCGATACAGCCGAACAATACTATAATCAGGCGATTGGTTTTGATTCAGGGTATCCAAACGCATACCTTGGTAGAGCGAATACAAGAATTAAAGCTGGTAATTTGCAAAACGCTGTTTCGGACTACGAGCAGTATTTGCGGTTAGAGCCTCGTTCTTCGCAGCGCGTTAATATTGAACAACTTATAAATTTAATCCGAACGGAAGCCGCTACTGCGGAAATGAAAAAAATGTTGGCGGAAGAAGAAGCGCGCCGCCTTGCCGAAGAAAAGCAAAAACTTTTAGATTCAGTTTCAGCATCTCTGCAATCCGGCGCTTCTTCCGGTAAGGGGCT
>NZ_BDHD01000761.1:0-538 GCF_054786075.1 Treponema sp. R6D11
GCTTTTTGCCGATTTTCCATAGGCAAGAGCTTCCACATCTTGAAGGTATCTGGCGTCTTCCGCTAAAAGTTTATTTTGATCGGGATTTTTTAAACACGCCTTTAGCCTCTCCAAGAATTGCATTCGCTCGCCTGTCTCCACGCGCACGGCGGCTCTTTTTGACTCTTCTGCGGTTACTTCGTCCTTGCTTCGCGGGGTAATAGCGTCAAGCTGTCCGCAAAAATACAAACCGTCTTTTAACGCGCAATATGCGGCATAAGCGGAAGACGGCGTATACTCGTTGCAAATAAAACCGGCTAGATCTTTTAATGTTAATGCCTCTGCTTCGCCGGATAATAATTCCCACACCTCGCGTATTGCTGATACAGACCGGCTATCGCGCTCTATTTCCGCAAAATTATTTACAGGACCAGTATGGAGCAATTCAATGTCCTTATCCCGAACCTTTACCTGTTCGCCGTTTTGCAGAGAAATTGAATATTTTCCGTCCGCATAGTCTTTAACTATAGCGGGTTTGTTCTTGTAAATTACCAGTGCG
>NZ_BDHD01000762.1:0-538 GCF_054786075.1 Treponema sp. R6D11
AAATCAAAGAAAGCGACCGAGTTAAATCTATACTAGAACTGAACAAACTTGGGGCAGATATTATTGAAAAAGACGATAAACTAATCGTTAAAGGGATGGGCAAAGATTTTAAATTCAAAGGTGCTAAAGTCAGCACGTTCGCAGACCATCGAATAGCTATGATGTTTGCTATCTGCGCGCAAAAATTAGAAGGCAAAATAGAAATAGATAATGGCGATTGCGTCGCAAAATCATATCCCGATTTTTGGAAAGTATACAAAGAACTAGGGGGAAACGCTTCATGAACATATCAATCCAAAGCTTCGGCGAATCCCACGGCGATGAAATCGGCGCCGTTATTTCCGGTCTCCCAGCTGGCATCTCAATCGATTTTGCCGCAATAGACAGCATGCTAACCAAAAGGCGCGGCAACGATCTTTCTACAGCACGCAAGGAACAAGACGATTACAGAATTATTTCCGGCATAAAAAATGATATAACAACAGGCGCTCCAATTGCCGTCATAATTAAAAACAAAGACATAAAAAGCGAAGATTAT
>NZ_BDHD01000763.1:0-537 GCF_054786075.1 Treponema sp. R6D11
CCAGCAAAACCGGCAAGTGGCTCAACTATTCCCCGACCATCTTAGCATCCTTCCTACTAATTTTAATAAACGTCGTCGCCCTCCCTCTAGCAATCCTCTGGAACATCATGCCGTTCGTGTTAGAAACTATGGGGGGCGACGACGTTTATTAAAATTAGTAGGAAGGATGCTAAGATGGTCGCCCCTGTGCCACCTGTGTTTGCGTGAGATGTGGCTTGCGTATGTGCTTGGCGTTTCGTCTTGGAGGGTGATGTCGTTCAAAAAGCCTGTGCGCAAGTATGAGCCTTCGATGAAATCGTGGGATAGCACGGTGTTGGGTTCGATTGCGTTTGGCATGATTTTCGCGAACGCATCAACGCTTATGATGCCCTTGCCAGAAAATGAGCTTTCGCCGAAGACATCGAAAAATACCTCGCTCGAATGTGCTTGATAGCAGTTTGCTCCTTTTGTGCCACTGAAGATTTTTGTGAAAGCGTTTTGCATACCGGATGATATGTTCGTCGCGATTTGTGGCTGCATAATTCCGTAGCCCTGTAT
>NZ_BDHD01000764.1:0-536 GCF_054786075.1 Treponema sp. R6D11
CATATATGTTGTTCCTGCGGTTATTTCAGAATCAGGGGAGGAATGTTTTTTAAAAACCATTTATCCAAGCCGTAAATATACGCAAAAATATTTAAGAGGAAAAACAAATGAAGAAAACGAATAGTTTTTTAGACAACGAAGAACAAAACCTGATAAAGTCGCTTGAAACGGATAAATGGAAATCCGTTGAAGATATTGAATCGTGGAAAACTATGTTGTCTAAAGCGGCAACTTCTACATTAACTAAAGATCATCGAATGAATATTCGGATTACCAAAAATGATCTTGAAGGAATTAAAATAAAAGCCGTGGAAGAGGGTATACCGTATCAAACTTTAGTCGCCAGCGTTATTCATAAATATGTTACAGGAAGATTTACAGAAAAACGCTCATAAGTTTTTGTCATTATTTGCGGATATTTTTCATTTTAAGGTTAAGCTTCATGGCTTTTAGTTTTTTTGCTATATCTTGCTGCCATTTGCCTTGTTGGTCGATTTCAAAGTACATATCTTTTGAGTCGGAGGACATTCTTATTC
>NZ_BDHD01000765.1:0-535 GCF_054786075.1 Treponema sp. R6D11
AAATGTAATGTGTAATGATACGAGACACTAGGCCGCTGTGACAGGCAGTAGTCGCACTCATCATGATCAGACGTGGCATCCAGTGATCGAGCGTGTGTTGATGGGTGTCGCTACGTCACTGTGCGTACCTGATGAGACTGTGTTGGTCTCTAGGCAGAGAGCGCTTAGTGTTGTGGTCATTTTTTTTTTTTCAAGCAGAAGACGGCATACGAGATAGGAGTCCGTCTCGTGGGCTCGGCCTCCTCCAAATCTTCATCCGCAGACGCGCCTTCGCCCTCCGCCGGTTTTGATGAAGACGAAAGCCATGAGGGGGACGAGGGTTTTGTTGTCGAAATTCCTTCGCCCGGCTCGCCGCTGCCTGTATCGGTGTTTTCCGAGATATGGGCATACGTGGTCGCCGACAGGGAAGCGGCTTTAACGCCAGGTTTGCCCATTTCCGATGTCGGCTATTTCGGGGCGGAAGTCAGCAGCTACGGAACCCTGGTTGACGTGCCCAGCCGCAGAAAGCTGCGCGCCTTTCCGGGCAGGGTGCATC
>NZ_BDHD01000766.1:0-535 GCF_054786075.1 Treponema sp. R6D11
CCCCTATTGAAAGGGTAATGGCGCAATCTGGATACGCCGTTTTTATTTCTTTTATGATTTCACATAAAATTTCGTCCGTGTAGTACGGGTCTTCCCCGCCCTGCAATACAAAGGTGCGAAACCCCAAAGCATAGCCGTTATTGCAACATTCAAGTATCTGTTCTTGAGAAAGCCTGTACCTTTGTACTTTTTTGTTTCCCGCCCGTATTCCGCAATAGAAACAGTCGTTTTTGCAGTAATTGGTAAACTCGATAAGCCCGCGCAAATAAATATTTTTACCGTATACTTCCTGGGCTTTAATCCTTGCCCGTTCAAAAAGATAGTCGTTATCGCATGATAAAACTTGCGCAAACTCTTCTCTTGAAAGGGTTTGAAGGGCTTCAAGCTTATCAATTAATTCCTTCATTTTGAATACACCGCTTGTACGCTAACCCCATCAAGTCTGCCGATTTTTCCCGAAAGCGCGCTGATTGTATCATGAGGCGGTCCCTTGGTAGACGGCGAAGGGCGGCTTGTTGGAATTGTTTTTGCCGGT
>NZ_BDHD01000767.1:0-533 GCF_054786075.1 Treponema sp. R6D11
GTATCGGTATTGCTGACCGCCTGCACAAAAAAAAGTAAAGAAGATTTTGTTTTGAACATTGGATATTACGGCATTCTGTGTGAAGCGCCTGTGCATATTGCCTATGAAAAAGGCTATTTTAAAGATGAAGGTATCGAAGTAGAACTTATAAAACTTGCCTCCGGCACTGCGTTTGACGCGCTTACAGCGGGACGCATTGACGCCGGTTTCGCTCTGCTTGCGGCAATTATACCGCCGCTTTCCAACGGGTTACCTGCAAAAATTACATCGGCTCTGCATACAGGGTGCGATGTAACCTTGGTAAAACCTGATTCCGGCATTAAAAAAGCGGAAGATTTAAGAGGCAAAAAAGTTGGTATTCCCAGCATGACTGCCAGCCCCGCTGTTTACGCTAAACGCGTTCTTGCCGACCACGGCGTTGATATACGCGCTGAATCGTCTCAGGTTGAATTTGTAATTTACAATGTATCGGACTTACCCATTGTTCTTGCGAATGGAACAGTAGACGCGATAGCGATGAACGAACCTACCGC
>NZ_BDHD01000768.1:0-533 GCF_054786075.1 Treponema sp. R6D11
CCCTAAACTTTATACCTACGGCGTAATAAACCCAATGAGCGCTATTGAAAACCTTACAAGCACCACTCTGAGAAACATTATCGGCGAGCTTGAACTAGACGAAACCCTTACCAGCCGCGACATGATCAACACAAGAATGCGCACCGTCCTTGACGAAGCCACCGACCCCTGGGGGATAAAGGTAAACAGGGTGGAAGTTAAAAACATCGCCCCGCCCAAGAGCATTCAAGAGGCGATGGAGAAGCAGATGCGCGCCGAGCGCGAAAGGCGCGAATCGATCCTTAAAGCCGAAGGCGAAAAACAGTCCGCCATTCTTGTCGCCGAAGGCCAGAAAGCGTCCGCCATCTTAAAAGCCGAGGCCGAAAAAGCCGCCGTTATCCTGCAGGCGGAAGCCGCGAAGGAAGCCGCCATCCGCGAAGCCGAAGGCGAGGCGCAGGCCATTCTCAACGTACAGAAAGCCACCGCGGACGGCCTTAATATGATAAAGAGCGTTAACGCCGACGATCCTTTGATTAAACTTAAGAGCCTAGAAG
>NZ_BDHD01000769.1:0-423 GCF_054786075.1 Treponema sp. R6D11
CAGGATAAACAAGCCCGTGTTCATTTTTGTCGCCGTCCAACTGGAGTTGGAAAACCCTGCCGTAGTCGTTGATGTTAGTTATGGCCGCGGCTGTTGCGGTAAGATCGCCAGGCGAACGCAGCCACATGCCGTATATGTATGACGTGGGGATGTCGATTTTATCGTAGTTTTCCGAGGCTGTGCCGGGGCTTTTTTGGATGGACGGACTCATGTCGCGTATAAAATATGTCTTTGAGCAGAAATTCGCCGCTTCGCCGTAGCTGAGCGCGAAGGCGACATCGTCGCCGCTTTGGACGCGGATATCGGTCGGCTTGCTGAACCCGTCGGTCAATCCCACCTTGCTGTTGCTGGTTCCAAGAATGTTTGCCGCGTTGTTTTTAACCGTGAACTGGCGCAGTCTCGCTCCATCGGGCAGGTTTTCTA
>NZ_BDHD01000770.1:0-533 GCF_054786075.1 Treponema sp. R6D11
GCCAAAAACCCGCCAAAAAAGGTCAAAAAAGGTAAAAGAACACCATGTAGCCGAACCCCTGCCTTTTTGGACTTATGCCATAGTTTTTATCGCCCTTTTTGCCGTAATTGCGCTCCTTTCCCACCTTATCACAAAATAAAAAATATTTGAAAATTTTCTCAAAAACGCTTGACATTTTTTTGCGTTTTCAATAGATTTAGGTCTCTACCCCTTATTTTTCTTGAGGGGTCAAGGAGACAGTCTATTTCTGTCTCTTGCAAATATGTATTTGCAAGTAATTTAAGGAGTTTTTGAGGAATGCCTACTATTAACCAACTGGTTCGTTTTGGACGGCAAAAAGTAACTTCCAAGACGAAATCCCCGGCGCTTAAATCCTGCCCGCAAAAGAGGGGAGTTTGCACTCGTGTAATGACTGTAACGCCCAAAAAGCCCAATTCGGCTCTTAGAAAAGTAGCGCGTGTGCGCCTTTCTCATGGTACGGAAGTTACCGCTTATATCCCGGGAATCGGACATAATTTACAGGAACACTCGGT
>NZ_BDHD01000771.1:0-532 GCF_054786075.1 Treponema sp. R6D11
TCTCGCACGCTTTTTGTGCAAAGAGGGGATAATCGCAGGATGCATCTGTATCAGGACCAACGTCTTCGAAGCTTTTTGGTAGGTGAGCTTTGATTGTTTCTTTTAATTTGTAACCACCGTGATCGCTTGCTATGTAAATCATACTTGTCCTCCAATGTATTGTATATGAATTCTTTCCATGTCTTCTTCGCGGAAGTTTGCCCATTTGTTTGGGACCTTATAAACAACTTTTTCGCTGTATAGATTTACATGCTCTGCCGACTCTCTTTTTGGAGGCTCTTTTTCGACAAGTTTGTCGCCGTTCCAAGTGTAGCTGGAAACATAATAAGCGTCTCTTCCGGCAGGTACGACAGGTGTTACCTCTGTTCTATCTTTTGCGTTTAAAGCAAGCAATTTTAGGCTTGAAACGCCATACGCTTTTTTTCCAAGACCTTTGGCTAAACCCATTACAAACGCAGATCCTACACGAGAACCCGTAAATGACCCTGGGCCAGTCGTGGAAACAAATGCATCCATATCAGAGGCTTTGAGG
>NZ_BDHD01000772.1:0-532 GCF_054786075.1 Treponema sp. R6D11
CGATTTTTCTGCCTGTCTGGTGGGTTCGGAGATTTTTATAAGAAACAGTTATTTTTATTATCCCGATGTTCCTTGCCGGCGTTTTTTGGGGTTTTTCCAGCATAGATGACTGCCGCCGTGAACGCAGTTTCTTAAATGAAGAAATTAGTATTTTAAGATCGGCGGGATTAATGATGAGTACCGCCATAAACCACAATAGCCAAACAATGAAAATACACGAGGCTGATGAGCGAACACAGATAATGCTTGATGCCGCTCCTTTTAGCGTTATTTTTTGGGACAAAGATCTAAAACTTATTGATTGTAATCAGGAATCTGTAAAAATGTTCGATATGATAGACAAGCCCGATTTTATTGAAAATTTTTATCATCTTTCCCCTGAATATCAACCTGACGGTATTCTGTCAAAAGATAAAGGTATTGATCTTGTCGGGAAAGCTTTAAGAGAAGGGTACAGCCGTTTTGAATGGACGCATCAGAAAATGAAAAGAGAATTGATACCAGTAGAAGTAATTTGTATTCGGGTTAAACA
>NZ_BDHD01000773.1:0-421 GCF_054786075.1 Treponema sp. R6D11
GTTCACTTCGTCCATGTGCGCCTCAAGCGCCTTGTTCTCGTCTTCCATCTCGGCGCGGATGCGGTCGCGGTCGGCGGTGCGCCGTTTCAGCGTTTCATTGCGCTCGCCTCTCTCGTTCTTGAACTGTTTTAACCGCAGTAATTGGATATCAAGCTCGTAATTGAAAATCTCGTCGCGCAGGGCGCGGTACTTCAATGTTTTTTCGGACTGGACTTTTAGGCTGTCGTGGGAGCGTTTCACTTCGTTTAAGATTATTTCCACCTGGTGGACGTTTTCTTCGGTCTTGGCTAGGTTGCGCTCCGCTTCCGCGCCTCGCTCCTTGAAGCGGGTAATCCCCGCCGCCTCCTCGAAAAGATAGCGCCTGTCTTCGGGCTTGGAAGACGAGAACAAGGCGCTTGAGGCGCACATGGACGAAGTGAAA
>NZ_BDHD01000774.1:0-421 GCF_054786075.1 Treponema sp. R6D11
TCCCAAAAGGCGACGCTTCCGGGGGTGTGTCCGGGAAGATGTAGGACTGTAAAGGGACCGATTGTACTGCCTTCCTCAAGAAGAATATCCGCCGAGGGCATTTCGCTCCAACTCATGTCCAATAAGGACGTGTCGCCGATTGCGGCTATCATGCTTTGTTTGTGAACGTTGAGAGCTTCGGGACCAAGGTATTCGCTGTCCTGACTGTGAATGGCAATTTTAAACTTGCCGGGGAACGCCTTTACAAGATACGGCAGGGCGCATATATGGTCAAAATGTCCGTGAGTGAGTAAAATATAATTGGGTTTTAGTTGAGACTTTAGCAGTGCGGAAATAATTAAATCGGATTCGTCTCCGGGATCGATAATGGCGGCGGTTCCGTCGTTAAGCGGGTAAATCCAGCAATTTGTCGCTATTGGGC
>NZ_BDHD01000775.1:0-530 GCF_054786075.1 Treponema sp. R6D11
TGTTAGACAGAGATATATCCAGTTAGCCGATTGTTGTCATTACGGCAAGGTCGACAGTGTAGGACGCGAATCTGTCGCTAGTCGGCAGCGTCAGATGTGTATAAGCCACAGGAATTGCGCTGAGGGGTGGAGTTCAGGTTACGGACTTTTTTCTAATGGAGTTGCGCCGATGGTTCTTTCGTATACCACAAGTCCGGGATACCATCTTGAGTACGAAAATACAGAGCGATACAAAGCCGCAATTTTTACAGACGGTCACGCGATGCAGATTGAAGCGCAGGAAAGCCCAAGAACCAAAGTAACAAGTACGCTGAAAAACGCCTGCTTAAAAGTAAATAAAGTTATGTTAAGCAGAGCGCTATTCTGCAAGACGGATATTTTTCCACCGACAAGTCCGTGAATAGCCGGCGCGAAACTTGCGGCATACGGAAGAATAAAAGAAAAAGCCGCCGCCAGTATTGGCGGAAGAGCCAGAAGGCAGGCGGCAGTTTTCTTTGTCATTTATTTTGTCCGATGTTAGTCATCAACGC
>NZ_BDHD01000776.1:0-530 GCF_054786075.1 Treponema sp. R6D11
AATAAGTCCTGCCTTATGTCGTGGATAATGCCGGCGCCCGCCTTGGCGACAAGTATGTTGCGAACGGCGCTTAAAGCTACGCTTACGATAATCGACGCGGTAAGGTATACGCCCATCATGAGCAGAAGGCGCATGTCCTTATGCGGGACTGCCTCGTCCAGGGCCCTTTTTATAAAGAGCGGCCCTACAAGGCCGGAAATCGAGGCGAGAATACTGAATATGAGAGACAGTCTCAAATGGCTTTTCGCTTTTAAAAGATATCCTAAAACGCGTTTTACGTTAAACAGGCTTACCTTTTCGTCAAGGTATTCGTCCATGTCATAGCGGTTTTTTTCTTTGGAGGTTTTCTGTTCCTGTTGTTTCTTGCTGAAGAAGCTCATTGGGTTCCCTCCAAGGCTTCAAGCCCGGCGTTATACTGAAGCTGCCATATATGGAAATAAAACCCCTTCATCGCAAGCAGTTCCTCGTGCGTCCCTCTTTCTATGATCCGCCCCTTGTCCATGACAAGGATCAAATCCGCCTTTCTAAAC
>NZ_BDHD01000777.1:0-529 GCF_054786075.1 Treponema sp. R6D11
AAGGAGCTGACAGGATGACGTCGCACCGCCGAATGGCGGTGCAGTTAATCCTTCCTTTCGGCAAACGGACCGAAGGGACGTATGTCAGCGACTGGAACCCCAAATCCCTCTCTCTCCGAAAGAACGATTGAGGGATTTGAACCGTAGCGTAACCACGAAGGAGTAACATATGGAAGAACAAGTAAAAGCCGCGTTGGAAAAAGTGCGGCCGTCTTTACAGGCGGATGGCGGAGATGTTGAGTTTGTCTCTATTGACAACGGTGGAACCGTCTCGGTAAGACTTACCGGGGCTTGCGGTCATTGCCCGATGTCTCAGATGACCCTTAAAATGCAAATCGAAAATTACATCAAAAAGGAAATACCCGAGGGTAAAGCCGTCGTCGGTGTCTAAGACTAACGCTCCTCCTAAAAACAACTCGTCGCAAGACAACGCGCAGCTACGCAACGCGCAGCTACGCAACGAGCCGCAGGACAACTCGCCGCAAGATGGCAAGTCGCAAAACAGTTTGTTGCCAGTCTGCCGCCGCGA
>NZ_BDHD01000778.1:0-419 GCF_054786075.1 Treponema sp. R6D11
TTTCTTTTGTGATGATACCGCTATTTTGAACTTCGGCAAAATCGCGCACGCGTTTTAATAACCTATTTGCAATTCTTGGAGTGCCTCTTGAACGCATTGCTATTTCTTTCGCGCCGTCTTGATCGATGCTGACGCCTAAAATGTCTGCTGAACGGATGACTATTTGTTTTAATTCGTCGTCTGAATATGGGTTCAATCTTGAAATGACGCCGAACCTATCGCGGAGTGGGGATGTTAGCGAGCCGGCTTTTGTTGTTGCGCCGACTAGAGTGAATTTTGGCAAATCGAGCCTTAGTGAACGTGCGGAAGGTCCTTTGCCAATTATGATATCTAATGCATAGTCCTCCATTGCAGGATATAGGATTTCTTCGACTGTGCTTGATAATCTATGTATTTCATCGATAAAAAGGACATCGTTT
>NZ_BDHD01000779.1:0-528 GCF_054786075.1 Treponema sp. R6D11
GATAAGAACCCATGATACCGAACTTACCCCTTTTTCAAAACTTGTGGGCGGCGCCTTTGTCTGAAGCTGTTTTGCGATGGAGCCGAGGTACGTGTCGTCGCCTACGGTAACGGCGACCGCGGTCGCGGAGCCTGAGATTACGTTTGTTCCCATAAAGGCGAGGTTTTTGTAATCAAGCGGATTTTTACTCGCGCTTATCGCGGGGCTTGCGAATTTTTCAACGGGTTCGCTTTCGCCCGTAAGGGAGGCCTGGCTTATAAAAAGGTCTTTCGCCGTAATTATACGCATGTCCGCCGGAACCATGTCGCCGGCCGCGAGGTAAACCATGTCCCCCACGACGACTTCGTCCATCGGGATTTCTTTTTTTTCGGAAATCGTGTCGCCCGATTCTTCGTCATGAAATTTTCTCGCGACGCAGACCGTGGTTTCTACCATCTCGGAAAGGTGTTTCGCGGCGTTTCCGCTTCGGAATTCCTGGATAAACCTGAGAAGGCCGGAGACGACGACCATCGTCATAATGATGATAAT
>NZ_BDHD01000780.1:0-527 GCF_054786075.1 Treponema sp. R6D11
ATTCTCACTATCCTCGGAAAAACGCCGTCCGCTGTTAGGAACGGCATTTTTATAAATCACGAAACAAGTAGTTTTCTATGAAAAACATTTTTAAGGTTTTAGCAATTACTTTTGTAGCGTTAGTCGGGTTTTCTTTTATCGCTTGCAGTGGAGATGACGGCGGCGGCACAGGAACTTACATCATCACTGGAAGCGGCGATGCGTTTACCGCTACCAAAAACGGCGCTGCCGTTGGTTCAGGCTCTCTAGAAGCAGTTACCACTGCCATACGAACAGACGCGAACGGCACAGACTGCGCTATACAGCTTGGCAATGGCACAGATGTATTGAACATTACCGGGAGTACCTTTGGCTTTCTCAACAGTAGCGTAACATGGGGAAATATTACTCTTTCCGGAAAAATGTCATCATCTACTAGCAGTTCATCAATGATTTTCATAAATGGCGAAGTTTCCATAAACAGCACGGCAGATATTGCATTTACTGGATCGTCTGCCCCTGTAATTTATATTTACAGCAGTAATGGT
>NZ_BDHD01000781.1:0-527 GCF_054786075.1 Treponema sp. R6D11
TCCATGCTGTCCGCATGCATACGCACAAGCCGACCAACTTTAAATTTTCTACCGGTATTGGCTCTTTTACAACATTCCTAAAAGCGGTTAAACCTCAGGGCGGCGATCTTGTCCTTTTGGATATTCAGCCAAAAGTTTTTGAAGTTTTTCAGCTCCTCGGCTTTTCCCAATTTTTCAATATCAGGGAAAGTCTGGAGGATTCAATCGAGTTTTTCAATTCTGACAAAGTACAGGATAAGCCGTCAATTTTCCCAAAAGTTGTCGCTTGTCCGCTCTGTTATAAAAAATTAAAAGCTGTAAAAGCGGGACGTTTCCGCTGTTCCGAATGTAAAAGTATTCTTGCAATTGACGATAACGGGCAAGTTCTGTTGGGGTAATCATTCATTATCCGGCTATAAAACAGCTATTTTGCTCAAAATAATAAAGAAAATCGCGGTAAAAAAGAAAAGACATTTCCCTCTGTTGAAAACTTGTGGATTTAGGTTAAAAAAATGCATAGGTGTACAACTTTTTATACAAGCCTGAAG
>NZ_BDHD01000782.1:0-527 GCF_054786075.1 Treponema sp. R6D11
TATACGCCATCGCCTCAATCGCTTCCATTATTTTACTTTTCGCGTCCGGGCTTGAAACGGACATCGGGCTTTTCCTGCGCTATTCGGTTGCGGGAGGAATTATCGGCATAGGCGGGGTGCTCGTCTCTTTCACATTGGGAGATTTAACGGGAGTATTTTTGCTCCACGCCGCCTTTATGGATCCGCGCTGCCTGTTTTTGGGGATACTTTCCACGGCGACTTCCGTCGGCATAACGGCTCGCATCCTTTCCGAACACAAAAAAATGGATTCGCCGGAAGGGGTAACGATTCTCGCCGCCGCCGTTTTCGACGACGTGCTCGGCATCATCGCCCTGGCGGTCGTGCTTGGAATCGTCACATTGCTTACGGAGCATTCGGGCGGCGGACTGCAGACCAACGCGATACTGGCAATCGCGGGAAAGGCTTTCGGAATCTGGCTCGGCTTTACCGCCGTAGGACTTATCTTTTCAAAAAAACTGGCGGGGGTTTTAAAATTATTCAAACTCCCCTCCGATTTTTCTATATTG
>NZ_BDHD01000783.1:0-526 GCF_054786075.1 Treponema sp. R6D11
GATTTATGTTGTTTTTATGTGCCAACAGGCAATTGAAAAATTGTGCAAAGGTTTGTATTTACTTTTCATTAATGACAATGTTCCACAGATTCATGATATTAATTCATTAATAACAAGGTTTGTAGACAAATTGCCTAAAGCCATAGATGACAGTAAACGGCTGTTGTTCGCAAAACTAAGCGCGTTTTATCTTAATAATCGGTATCCTGAATATAAAGAACGGCTAAGTACTTCTATGAATAGGGAAGAAGCTGAGAGCATCTTAAATGAAACGAAGGAGGCATTTGCATGGCTAGAGACATTGAAACCGTAACCGCGATTGTTCGGCAATACATAGCCGATGTACAAAAGGTAATGCCTATTGACAAGGTGTATTTGTATGGTTCATACGCCAAGGGAACACAGAGAGAAAACAGCGATGTTGACATTTGCTTTTTTTCACAAGCCTTTGAACGCAGGCGTACTTTGGATATTCTTACAGAGCTTTTCTATCTTAAAATAAAGTACGACAAGGATTTGCTTATAG
>NZ_BDHD01000784.1:0-526 GCF_054786075.1 Treponema sp. R6D11
ATATATTTATACTCCATTTGTTTTTTTGTTATCGAGTAACGTGCGTCAATTAAATCGGGATTTTTTTCTTTTGCAAGAGCCGCCGCCGCCGAAGAAGTGGGAAGTGTAACAGAGCGGTTAATATCGACTTTTTCCGCCAAAATAGGCATGAACTCAAGTCCTAGAAGTTCCATAAATTGTTTTTCCATTTCGTCCAGATCAAGCTGAATAGAATAAATATCGATTTTTGCATTTAACAAATTGATATCCGCACTTGCCAAATCCACGGAAAGAGCAAGACCAAGTTTGACTTCTTCATTTAAAATATTCCTCTGTCCTTCCAGAACCGTAAACGCCGCTTTTTTTATTTTGAGTATTTCTCTTGACGACAGTAAATTACGATACGCTGCTATTGCCGACTCCGCTATTTCGTTAGCTGTTCTGTCCAATTTTAAAGAGGAAAGATCAATCTCCATTTTTTCAAGTTTTCTGGACATTGATAATTTACCGCCGTCCCAAACCGGCTGTTCCAGATTATCGCTGTAAT
>NZ_BDHD01000785.1:0-526 GCF_054786075.1 Treponema sp. R6D11
GTTTACCGTTTGGGAATTTACCATTATACTGGATATATCCCAATCAGGGCAGGAGGCTTATATGCAAAAAAAGGCAACCGATAAAAGACTTACGGGCGTGGCGGTTCCGGTGGGGGCTCTGCGGAGCAAACACGGAATGGGGGTCGGGGAATTTTCCGATCTTGCCGCTTTTGCCGTCCTCTGCAAAAAGATGAGGCTGGGTCTTATTCAGTTATTGCCTGTAAACGATACGGGGTACGAAAGCTCGCCGTATTCAAGTTTGACGGCGTTCGGCCTTCACCCTTTGTATTTAAGAATCGAGGATTTGGAAGAATTTAGTACGGCGGACAACGCGGTTAAAAAAAGAATTAAAGAGGCGAAAAACAAATTCGATAAAAACGAGCGTTTTTCCCATTATAACGTCCTTAAGGAAAAACTTGAAATATGCAGGGCGATTTATAACGCCAACGTAAAGGAGATCGAAAAGAGCTTCGCGGGCGGAAAGCTCGCGAAATGGATAGAACATAATTCATGGGTTAAGCAATAC
>NZ_BDHD01000786.1:0-415 GCF_054786075.1 Treponema sp. R6D11
AAATATAATAATTATTTCTAGGAACAAATATGACGGCGTAATAAATCTATATTCTGGAAAAGACGACAAAGAATTCGCGCACAACCTTTTCTCGCTCTTTAGAAAGTGCGACGACCTAGGAGCCGAAAAAATCTATATCGACCCTCCAGAAACAGAGACTGGCATAGCCAAAGGCATCCACACCCGCATAAACAAAGCCATATCCAGCTACAGCGAAGTTATAATTTCGAAACATAATGGCGAGGATATATCAACTTTCATAAAAGACAAAATCATGGGAGAAGTCCTGATAGCTAAACTTGGAAGAGACGTTGTCGGCGTATTAGAATACCTCGAAAATGAATTTGAAATCGAAATTTTAAACATCGTTGTCGCAAACAAACGGCAAAAAATCGGCACGCAACTTATAAATATC
>NZ_BDHD01000787.1:0-525 GCF_054786075.1 Treponema sp. R6D11
ATACTGATCCTGCGTTACAAGATGTTTGCTCATGGAAAAACTTTTTGTCAATGTTACTGAATGTTGCGTTTCATTGCTTTGTCTGTTCGGTTCGCCTGCGGGACTGCCCATCATAAAGGTTGCACTTGTTCCGCCATTTATCGGAACCATGCTACTTGCTATTTCATCAACCACAGAAATCCATACTGTTACTTTCACGGGTCTGCTCGTCGTTGTTTTTCCGTTTTTTGTATTTGTAACAACTACATAGTAGTATGTCGACTATGTACATTCGTTGGCGGACTGTAACTGGAGCCTGTCTCGCCTTCTATCTCCGTTCCGCCTTCGTTGCTGTTTACAGTATTGCTGTACCACTGGTAAGTATAATCACCCTCATCGCCTTCAACGCTGACGGTTATTATCTGGTCTTCACCCGCGATACAATCCACGTCTTCCAAAGCAGAATCTTCAAAATTTATGATCGGAGCGTCATTGTTAACTGACTTCTTTCCATTTCCTATCTTTTCAGGGAAAAACGGATTGTTA
>NZ_BDHD01000788.1:0-524 GCF_054786075.1 Treponema sp. R6D11
GCCTATAATGGTCAGATCGAAGTTTGCCACATTTATATTTTGACCGGCGGTAAGGGTAACATCAGCGTCCAACAGCAAGGTGAATGGCGTGGCCAGGGCGGCGCTAGTTTTAGCGTAGTTTACGGCTGCGGCTACGTCATTTGCCGCTACGCTTGCAATTGGCGGGTCGCTTGGCAAAATCGGCGGCGCTTTTTGGTAAAGGCCGGGGGGAGTACTAGGGGTACCGGGAATCACAGTTACAGGGGCAGTGTTAAAGAATGAGGTATCCATACTGGAAGCCGGTTTTACAGTCAGGGTTGTGCCGCTGGATTCGCCAGAGGCAACAGTCAACACGCCGGAAGAGTTGATCGATGTCCCTGAACCGCCGCCTGTTACCGTCCATGTAATGCCATTGGGCAGTGTTGCGGGGCTGATGCTTATGCCGCTTGCGCTAAACGCCTGGGTTGCCCCGGCCAGAACGGATGCCGTTGACGGCGTAACGCTTAAAGTGCCTGTTACCGAAAACTGCTTTGTAACATGTACAT
>NZ_BDHD01000789.1:0-414 GCF_054786075.1 Treponema sp. R6D11
TGCGCCTCGACTACCCATTCTTCCGCATAGTTGTTGCCGTTAAAAACGATACGCTTGTGTTCGCTGATTGTTTTTTTAATCAACGCCGCAAGGTCTCCCTTAAAGTTCTTCGACTTCTCAAGAGAATCCGCAAATTGGCTCAAAGTATCGGCGACAATTGTATTTAATACGATATTCGGTCCGCCGATTGAGAACGCCGAGCCGAGCATACGGAACTCAAACTTGTTGCCTGTAAACGCGAAAGGCGATGTGCGATTGCGGTCTGTTGTGTCCTTGGGGAAATGCGGCAATACAGATACGCCTATTTCCATGTCGAGCTTCTCTTTGTTTTTATAACCTTTGCCCGATTCAATCGCTTCGATAATTTCTGTCAATTCTTCGCCAAGGAACATGGACACGATAGCCGGAGGCGCT
>NZ_BDHD01000790.1:0-413 GCF_054786075.1 Treponema sp. R6D11
CAAATAACGGCATTCATACTCTTAACGAAATTTCCCTTGATTTGAACAAAACTCAAACAGGGGTAACTCTTTCGGCGGAACCTGTATTTTCCAATAATGTCCAATATGATTCCCAAAAATACAGATATGCCGTTACCATAAAAGTAGATAATTTTGGCTCAATAGGATATCACGAAGGGGTAAATAACAAATTGACGTGGGAATTTATGCCAAAAATGATTGAAGATTTAAAAAAGGATAACATACAGGTAAGCGGTAATTTACCCGCCTATGTTACCGCTTATTGTAATATCAATTTTGACGATTTGTTATGGATAGTAGGCGTTGTAACCAGTAAGGAATTTACTGTTTCCTTGTAAATGATTATATGAAAAGCAAAATTAACATTTATTTGTATATGATATGTTTATTTA
>NZ_BDHD01000791.1:0-522 GCF_054786075.1 Treponema sp. R6D11
CTCCCGAAACAAGCGAAACTACGGAAGAAGTTACCGAAGAAAGCGCCGTTTCCGAAGAAAGTGCAGTTCCCGAAGACAGCGCAGTTCCCGATGGAAGCGATCTTGCAATGGACGACTTTGATATGTCCGCTCTTGACGACGCCGTCGCGGGCGGGATCGACGACTCCGCAGCAAGCGAAACTACGGAAGAAGTTACCGCAGAAAGCGACGTTCCCGCAGAAACCGATGGTGCGGAAGATATTTCCATTTCCGACGACTTAGTCTCATCGGGAGATGATCTTGCGTGAGACGATTTAGATATGCCCGCCATTGACGTAGCGGCAAGCGACGTTCCTGAAGAAAGCGCCGCCGCCGAAGAAAGCGCCGAAGATATTTCCATTTCCGACGACCTAATCTCACCAGAAGACTACGCTTCGATAGAAAAAGAAGCGTCCGCAGAAAGCGATGTTCCGGCAGAAGAAGCCGCTCCCGAAGAAAGCGCAGCTTCCGATGGAAGCGATCTTGCAATGGAAGATTTTGATA
>NZ_BDHD01000792.1:0-521 GCF_054786075.1 Treponema sp. R6D11
CAACATAATATGACGTATTTTGTAAAAATAACAAGATTATACTCGCGAGCTTGAAAATGACTTAAAACGCTTGACATCTCCTTCGAAATATGTTAAAATATATAGGCGTTGCAAAAATGGGCGATTAGCTCAGCTGGGAGAGCATCTGCCTTACAAGCAGAGGGTCATAGGTTCGAGCCCTATATCGCCCACCACGTTCAGGTAAATCCTTTGGGTCGGAATTAAAATATAAACCATTTTAATTCTCTCCCTTTACGGATTGCCCTCTCTTCTCCCCAAAAAGCCTTCGGCTTCCCGGGGACCCCGTTTTTTAGCAACACATTAGGTTTTCAAGATTTATATGATTTTTGTTTTCCAAAAAAATCAGCAGGCGAAGCCGAAGATTTTTTTGCAGAGGAGGAGCCGGCCGCAAAATGAGTTTGCTCGCTTGCGAGGAAACGATTAAAACAGGCCGAGCGACGACGAGCAGAGATGGCCGAGTGGTTTAAGGCGCCAGTCTTGAAAACTGGTGATGCGAAAGC
>NZ_BDHD01000793.1:0-521 GCF_054786075.1 Treponema sp. R6D11
GGATATAAATTCATCAAACCCGTTTTTTAAGAACATTTCCGCTTGTCCTGTAAGAGCATTTGCGGTTAGCGCGACAATTGGTTTTGTATAACCTAATTCGCGGATTATTTTAGTCGTTTCAATGCCGTCCATTTTTGGCATCATGTGATCCATAAAAATAACATCGTAATCAAATTTATTTTTTATTTTTTCGATAGCCTCATACCCGCTCATTGCGGTATCAATGGAAAGATCATAAGATGCCATTAACCCTCTTGCTACATAAAGATTGGTTTCCACATCGTCAACGATTAAAACTCTGCCGTATGGCATATATTCGCGGTTTATTTGTAAGTTTCTTATTCTTTGCTCATTTACAAAATTAAGTTGCATCAGGTTTTCAGCCATTACCCTGCCAATCGGGTCAGAGTCCATAAATTTTTGCGGCAGACGCACGGTAAAAACAGAACCTTCATTCGGCTTACTTTTTATTTCAATAGTCCCATTCATCATTTGCAATAAATTACGGGTAATATTCATAC
>NZ_BDHD01000794.1:0-520 GCF_054786075.1 Treponema sp. R6D11
GTCAAGAAGTTCCGCTTTTAATTTTGAGTCTTTTAAATTCTTAAACAAAGAAGGAACGTCCTTAATGTTAGAAAAAATATCCGCAAAACCGGAAGATAACGACGATTTAAGATGAGCGTAATTTTTATTTGCCGCAAGCTCGTTTATTAACAAAGATGACGCTACGGCGTATTCCGCGTTTTGATTTATCATTTCTGCGGATTTACGCGAATCGTCAGAATCAGAGCGGGAAATACGCAGGAATGTTGTAAAGTAAGAAAACATTTCCGTAAAATATTCGGAATCGGGAGACGTGTTTTTATTGTTAACATAATCGCGGATAGCTGACACTTTGTCGTAGAAATTTTTCTGAGCGCAAAATTCGTTGTAAAGTTTTTCGGTTATGCTTACAGGTCTGTCGCGCACTGTAAAAATATCGGAGTTCTCAGCGCTTACCGCAAAATCAGGGTTTGATTTTAAAATGTCACGCGCTTTTGAACTCCATGTTGACCACTCGCCTGCGGTAAGCAGGGCGGGGGAC
>NZ_BDHD01000795.1:0-518 GCF_054786075.1 Treponema sp. R6D11
GTGCGAGCGCGTTATAAAGCAAAACGGGACCCTTCCATTCGCCTCTGAAATTCAAGGGAATGTACGGAGTGCCGTCGTCGTTGTGAAATACAACGGGAACATCGTAAATTAAAGTTCCCGCCGTAAATTTCCGCGTGTCTATGGCCGCGGAATAATACAAAGGCTTAAAAGCGGAACCGTATTGCACGTTCGCCTGAGTCGCTCGAATAAGCTGGTTCGACTCGTCGTATTTTGAACCGCCGACAATGGCGGTAATATAACCGGTTTCATTTTCTATGGAAATAAGCGCGCCTTCCACCACGTTTTTTTCCGTATTTGTTTTAAGTTCGGAAAAACCTTCCATAGTTATGTCTTTTAACTCTGGAATGCCGAACGCCAACGCGGTCATGTCCACTATGGGGTTAATCGTCTTTGTGTAACGGGAAATAGCCCTTCTTTCGTTCTGCCCCGCAGTCGCGTTGCGGATATCGGTTAAGTCGAAGGTGAGCGTCAATAAATCAATAATGGGGGTATAAACG
>NZ_BDHD01000796.1:0-517 GCF_054786075.1 Treponema sp. R6D11
GGTCAAGGGAATGTGGGAATGAGGGCAATTACAGAAACTTTTATCCCTTATTGTTCCCACTCCGAACAACTCGCCATCGTTTCCGCCATCGAATCCCGTCTGTCCGTATGCGATAAACTCGAACAAACCATAGACCAAACCCTTGCGCTTTCCGCCTCGTTACGGCAGAGTATTCTTAAAAAGGCGTTTGAGGGGCGGCTTGTTCCGCAAGACCCAAACGATGAACCTGCGGAAAAATTGCTGGAACGGATAAAAACGGAAAAAGCGGCGGTACTGGAAAGGCAGAAACAACGGAAGGCGAAAAAGTGGAAAACAACGAAGCGGTAACTCGGATAATTTCAAAGTTGGATTTATGGGCGGTTCCTATTGACGTTCGTGGGTTCAACAGGCAGAAATATCGTGAAGTTTTTCCTCAAGGTACTGTAAAAACCCCAATCGGTGAAGTAAAAATAGGCAAGATCCAGTTTGAAAAAATAGCTGAAAAGGATAATGGGAAGCGTCGTTGCCTTATCGGGGC
>NZ_BDHD01000797.1:0-516 GCF_054786075.1 Treponema sp. R6D11
AAACCCCGTGATAAACGTGGACGAGGGCGCGCCCCAGCTTCAAATTGAAATTGACCGCGACAGGGCGGCGAGTTTCGGCGTGTCTCTCGCCTCAATCGCATCGGAAATAAAAACCGCAATGGACGGGGACACGACCACCACTATGAGCAGGGGCAACAGGCTTATTAACATTCAAGTCCGCCTTAAAGAAGAAGACAGGCAGGGAATGCCTAATCTCGACTCAATTTCCGTAATCAGCAGAAGCGGGGCAAGGGTGTCCCTATCCAATGTCGCAAAAATAGCGGAAGGACGCGCCCCTTCGTCAATAAGAAGGGAAAAACAGGAGCGCGTTATTCGCGTAACTGGAGGGCTTGCGCCAGGAATCGCAGCGACCGACTACCAGCGCCGTTTAATCAGCACGGTTAACCAGTATCTTGTTAAACGCGAAGGGGTAACTGTGCGGTTCCTAGGCGAAGCGCAGGAAATTCAGTCTTATACGGGGCGCTATGTTTTGATCATCGTTACGGCGGTTTTTCT
>NZ_BDHD01000798.1:0-515 GCF_054786075.1 Treponema sp. R6D11
GAGCTTGCTTTTCTGCACTTAAAAAACGTGAACGATTCTCTTTTGGGATCCGCAAGTGATATTGTAATTAGCATTGCGGGCGTAAACATTGTTGTCGCCTATGCGGTTAAGGAAAAAGGAATTAAACTTTCAGTTAGGAGCACCTGCGACAAAATAAAAGCCAATGATCTTGTCAGATTCCTTGTAGAAGGTTACGGAGTAGGCGGCGGACATGATAACATGGCGGGAGGCTTTATTCCCATGGAAAACCTAAGCCACTCCAGAGTGTTGGATACCTTTATTAAACACCGCGCCATTGAGTATTATGAAAAATCGTAATTTATATTTAACCTTTAATACAGTTGCAGTTTTGGGCTTTGCCCAAAACTGCCAGATGTAAACGCGTAAGCGTTTACATCACTCTACCTTGAACTTTGAAACTTCCGTTATCAAGGAGTCAATTGCATCGCGGTTCTTGGTGGTCATTTCATTGACGTTATGTACCGCTATGTTAATCTGATCCGCTCCAGACGCCA
>NZ_BDHD01000799.1:0-514 GCF_054786075.1 Treponema sp. R6D11
CCATGAGGGTCTTGGGGCCGCTAGCTCAGTTGGCAGAGCATCGCCCTTTTAAGGCGGTGGTCGGAGGTTCGAATCCTGTGCGGCTCACCAATAAAAAAATAAAAAAGCTCGCCGTAAGGCGAGTTTTTTTATTTTAGTGAGCCGCGCAGGATTCGAAGGGTTTTTACGTGCCTCCGGCAAACGCGCAGGATGCGCGTTTAGTAAAAACCCCGGACCGGAATGAGGCAACAGGACGTTGCCGAATGTAGGTCGAATCCTGCGCGGCTCAGTATTGACTTTCCTCAAATTTTGGGGTAAAATGGTATTATTATGAATCTCAAAACTGTAATTTCTACGGAAACCATCGACCTTAATTTAAAAGGTACCACCAAGAAAGAAATAATCAACGAAATGCTTGATATTCTTGTTAGAAATGGAAAAATCAAGGATAAGGGGTCCGCATTAGCGGCTGTAATGGAAAGAGAAGAAAAAATGTCTACCGGCATGAAGCATGGAATAGCCATACCGCACAGCA
>NZ_BDHD01000800.1:0-514 GCF_054786075.1 Treponema sp. R6D11
CGTAAACTTGGACGAAAGCATCAAATTGGACAAACAGAAAAAACATACGATAGAAATTATCGTAGACCGGCTTGTAATCGGGAAGGATATCCGCTCGCGGCTGGCGGAATCGGTCGATGATTGAATCGACCGGCTGTTCGCGGATTTCCTTGCCGCAGAAGGGGCAGTGGGGGATTCCTATCCGCGCGAAGAGAAGGCGGTAGTAATCGTAAATTTCGGTAACGGTTCCTACCGTGGAACGCGGGTTGCGGGGGGTTGTTTTTTGTTCGATTGAGATAGCGGGGGAAAGCCCCTCGATATAGTCAATGTCGGGCTTGTCCATGCGCCCCAAAAACTGGCGCGCGTAGGCGGAAAGGCTTTCCACATACCGCCTTTGCCCCTCCGCGAAAATAGTGTCAAAAGCCAAAGAACTCTTTCCCGAACCGGAAAGCCCTGAAATTACGATAAGTTTGTCGCGTGGAAGCTCCAAGTCGATGTTTTTAAGGTTATGCTCGCGCGCTCCCTTGATGATTAA
>NZ_BDHD01000801.1:0-513 GCF_054786075.1 Treponema sp. R6D11
ATTCAGGGCAACGCCCCTGTTGCGCTTAAGATAATTATGCAGTTCTCTAAAAGAATGCGCTATCTGGACGAAGCTCTTACAAGGCTGACATTAAAAAACAACGCCATTGACGACCCAAGCCATATTTTTAATGTTGGCGAATATTATGTAAAGCATAACCAGTATAATCAGGCTTTTTATGCGTATCAAAAATATGTTAAATGCTGTCCAAACGGCGAAAATAAAGATGCCGCCATTGAACGCATGAAAAAGATAGCCCCTTATGTTAAAGACCTTCAACAGACTCCCAAGCCCGGTGAGATGAATCGTTCTTATAAAAAAGACCATATAGTTTTCTGCGAAGGCGAGCCGGGAGACGAACTTTTTATCATTCAGAAAGGCTCTGTCAAGATAATTAAAATTACCGATAACAACGAGATTTTGCTTGCCGTTTTAAAAACAGGGGATATTTTTGGGGAAATGGCGCTTTTGGAATCAAAGCCCAGAGCCGCCGGAGCCGTCGCATACGAAGAC
>NZ_BDHD01000802.1:0-513 GCF_054786075.1 Treponema sp. R6D11
GCTGTTCGCGGTCACGTTTAGCGTGGTTGTCGTGTCGGAATTTGCCAAACTGTTCCATAAATTGCTTAAAAATGCCTAAAACGGGCTTTTCAACAGGTCGATAATGGGAGATAAGCGACGTTTTAATGTCGCTTATCGGGGATAGCATACGCCGTTTTAATGGTGTATACTATAAAATATATGAAGAAAAATGTTTTTTTAACAATTTTGATCCTCGCGTTAATTAATTTATCCGTTTTCGCGGAGGATTTAAGCATCGGCAAGGACGATTTGGTGCTGGAATCGAGGCCGGACGGCGGATTTCACCTTTTTATCAGGAAGAAACCGGACATTTCTTCGGTGCTTTTAACGGAGTCCACCAAAGACCCGAAAATGCAGGCGGACAATTACGCTTACCGCGCCGCCGAATGGAACGCGGTAAACGGCGACGAGGTGCGACTTCTTGACGGCGCCCCGATTCCAAAGGAGAGCAAAATATATTCGCTCGTCTCCTCCACCGTCGTAAAACACCCG
>NZ_BDHD01000803.1:0-512 GCF_054786075.1 Treponema sp. R6D11
GGTTTCCGTAACGCTGGCGCTCTGGTTGATGACCCTGCCCTTGACGCTCTGGATGTTGGCGGTAATTTGGTTAATCGCCGCCGCGGTTTCGGTCATATTTGCGGACAGTTCGCTACCGATGTCCGACAGCACTCCCGCCTGCTTTTTAATGATAAGTACGAGGTCTTTTATTTTTAGAATCGTCTTATTGAAGTATTTGGCTAGGTCGCCCACTTCGTCTTTGGAGGAAACGGCGATGCTTCTGGTTAAATCGCCTTCGCCTTCCGATATGTCCTTAAGGGTGTCGGATACTTTTACGATTGGGGCGGTAGTGGCGCCAAGGATAAAATAGATAATTACCACCGCGATTACAAGAGATATCGACGCCAAAATAATAACAAATTCTTTTAGCTGGTTGACTTCTCTTAATATGTAAGATTCCACCGAGCCGACCATCATCGACCATGTCGTCGGAGAAACCCCTAGGGGGATATTGGCGATGGCTATTTCTATATTTTCTTTCAACGTAGGAG
>NZ_BDHD01000804.1:0-511 GCF_054786075.1 Treponema sp. R6D11
TGGAAAGGACGGGCACTCCGCAGTCTAGAACGTCCATGCCCAAATTGGCGGCGTAAAGCGCGATTGTGCCGCCGCCGCCCTTGTCCACTTTTCCCAACGCGCCGAACTGCCACTGGACTTTGTTCTTGTTCATTATCGCCTGCACTTTGGCGCAAAATTCGGCGTTGGCGTCGCTCGCCCCATACTTGCCGCCGCTTCCCGTGTACTTGGTAAGCACCAGTCCCTTCCCCATAAACGAAGAATTCTTTTTGTCGAAGACTCCCTCGTAGGTGGGGTCAAAGGCGGCGTTCACGTCGGCGGACAGCATACTGCAGCGGGAGAAGCAGAGCCGAAGAGCCGCCTCGTTTTCGCAGAACAGGGAGATAAAGTTTTCAAAGTTGGAAGACCGCGCGCCCGTATTTCCGGCGGAACCCGTTTCCTCCTTGTCGGACAGGTAGCAGATGACGGTTTTTTCCGGCGGCGATTTTTCGCGCGCGAGGGCGGTTAAGGCTCTTAGGGCGGGAAACGAAAA
>NZ_BDHD01000805.1:0-508 GCF_054786075.1 Treponema sp. R6D11
GATGCGCCTGCCGGATATCATCGGCGTCGAGCTGACCGGCAGGCCGCAGCCGGGCATCACCGCCACCGACGTGGTGCTGGCACTGACCGAGTTCCTGCGCAAGGAACGCGTGGTGGGTGCGTATCTTGAATTCTTCGGCGAGGGTGCTGCGGCACTGACCATCGGTGACCGCGCCACCATTTCCAACATGTGCCCCGAATACGGCGCCACCGCCGCGATGTTCTACATCGACGGGCAGACCATCGATTACCTGCGCCTGACCGGCCGCGAGGAATCGCAGGTGGCGCTGGTGGAGAACTACGCCCGTACCACCGGCCTGTGGGCTGACGATCTGGCCACCGCGCAGTACGAGCGCGTGCTGCGCTTCGACCTGTCCAGCGTGGTGCGCAACATGGCCGGCCCGTCCAACCCGCACAAGCGCGTGGCGACCGCCGAGCTGGCCGAGCGCGGCATCGCCGACGAAGCCAAGCTGGAAGCGGGCAAGGCCGAGCAGGCGCAGGGGCTGATG
>NZ_BDHD01000806.1:0-508 GCF_054786075.1 Treponema sp. R6D11
AGACCCGCGCGAGGAAAAGACAAAAGAGATATTAAAAGACCTGTACGATACCTGCTGTGAATACGAAGGAGCAGGGCTAGCCGCTGTTCAGGTCGGCCTTTTGAAGAGGCTTGCAATTGCAACAGACGGCGAGCGTGTCATCGAGCTTATAAACCCAAAAATCGTCAAGGCGAAAGGCGTTCAAGACGGGCCTGAAGGTTGCCTTTCTGTGCCAGATACTGTTGGGCTTGTTGAGCGGCCGGAATGGATTATGGTCGAGACGGACACGACCGCCGGCGGCAAGGCAAGGCATGAAGCAGAGGGTTTATTAGCGCGCGCGATTTGCCACGAAATGGATCACATGGATGGCATATTATTCACAAGCAAGGCGAGAGAAATTAAGAAAGAAGTCGAATAAATGCAAGCGATAAACGGCATTACATACGAAAAATTAGAGGAATATATGCTCTCTATCGGCGAGAAGAAATTTCGCGCTGAGCAAGTTTTTCGTTGGCTTGGGAAAGGAGCC
>NZ_BDHD01000807.1:0-507 GCF_054786075.1 Treponema sp. R6D11
CTTTTTCTATGTACACTCGCACTTCCGCAATTTTAACAGATGAGCTTTCTTCCTTGCGCGTCATTAGCTGTTCCGGGAGGCGGCTTACTTTGTACTTGTCGCAAAGTCTCTGCGCCGCCGCTTTGTGAACTATTGCCTGTATACTTGTTTCCGCTTTTAACTGTGAGCGATTTGTGCGACCCTTTGCAACTTTTAGCCCCATGCCTTTTGGCACAAGCCTCTCCCATTCCGCTGAGGCTGTGCCTTCAAAAAGAGCGTCAAAATCCGTTGCCTTAAAATTGGCTATTTCAAGCAAGACTCTATCGGCGGCGCGAAGACCAATTAACGCTTTGTACAAACCTTTTCTGTCTGCTTTAAAGCGTACTCTGCCGTAAAGAGAATCTTCAACTTTGCGATATAGATTTTTCTCGTCTTTGTCAGCCAATTTTTTTAATTCATTTGAGACAACTTTTTCCGCGCCGACAGAGCATAAGGCAAAAGCGGTTTCTACTTTTTCCAGGATGGGAA
>NZ_BDHD01000808.1:0-507 GCF_054786075.1 Treponema sp. R6D11
GTATCGGGCTTTCCGTACTTTGCAACGATATCCATGAAAATGTAATTCTCGCTTCCGGCGCTACCAATTCAGGCGACGAAGTGTATCTTGAAGCGGCTGACGGCTCTTTTTTAATTCATCTTTTGTTTTTACCTGATAAACTTTTGTATAGCCGCAGGAAAGCGCGATAGCCGGAATGTCAATAAATGGGGCGATAGTCGGCTGTCCTCCGACGGAATCATGGGCGCCGTTATTAAGAACGATGTGGCAATAGTTACGCGGTTTAAGAGTACCGATTGCCGCAAAAGAGCCCATGTGCATAAGGGCGGCCCCGTCCCCGTCTAGGCAGGTAACTTGAAGATGCTGTTTTTGAAGGGCGATGGAAAGCGCGATTGAAGACGCGTGCCCCATTGAGCCTACGGTAAGAAAATCGCGCGCGTGGCCTGTACCTGCCTTGTCGCGTAACTCGTACAATTCGCGCGAAATCATTCCCGTAGTGGAGACGATAATCCCTTCCCTGTTTTTTGC
>NZ_BDHD01000809.1:0-506 GCF_054786075.1 Treponema sp. R6D11
GTATACCATTTTCGGTATGTCCGCTACCACAACTTAAAGGCGTTACATCTCGCTTTTCAATGAAGGTCGTACTTTCTTTTCCTATTTCATAAATATAAAAAGCAGCCGCTTTCCCGAAGTGCTCATTAATTGTTTTTCCGTCGGTACTCGCGGCAGCAATGCGATGCGTCTTATTTGTACTTTGCATCAAGTCCTTTTAACTCTATAAAACTGTTTTTTTGGAGGGCGACGACATCTATATCTTTTGAAACCATGCCAATATCTTGAAGCTGAGGAGCTATTACGCCGAATTGTTTATATGCGCCGCTGACAGACGGAGTATATATAAATTTTTTAAGAACTTCGGCGTTTATTTCCGCATTACCCGCGACATAATTTTTTTCAATCTGAATGCTCGTTATTTCTTCCTGATGTCCTTGAATATAGGCGCTTGCTTTTTGTATTGCGCGGGTAAATTTTTCTACAATGTCCTTGTGTTTTTCTACAAGTCTGTCGCTGACATAAGA
>NZ_BDHD01000810.1:0-504 GCF_054786075.1 Treponema sp. R6D11
GCACATAACGATAAAAGGGACGCCCGGCAACGCCCTTGGCGCGTATCTTGACGGCGGAATTATCGAAGTGCACGGCAACGCCCAGGACGCTGTCGGCGACACGATGAACGACGGCAAGATAATCATTCACGGCAACGCCGGAGACGCGCTCGGTTACGCCATGCGCGGCGGCTGTATTTTTGTAAAAGGCGACGCGGGTTACAGAACGGGCATTCACATGAAGGAATACAAGGAAAAAAAGCCGGTAATAGTAATCGGCGGCAAGGCTGGAAGTTTCTTGGGCGAATATCTCGCTGGCGGGCTTATCGTGGTTCTCGGCATAGGCTCGGAAAATGATCTTCCGGTGTGGTATTTTACCGGAACGGGAATGCACGGCGGTAAAATTTTTATTAGGACGGACAAGGAACTTTCCGGGCTTCCTGAACAGGTTATAGAAAAAATCGCGGACAGCGACGAATTGCAGGAAATAGCGCCCTTTGTTACGGAGTTCGCGGGTCTTTTCGG
>NZ_BDHD01000811.1:0-503 GCF_054786075.1 Treponema sp. R6D11
TCGTCCAGTTTCACGTCGTGCGCCCGGTATTTTTCCGCAGTCAAAATATGGCGAAGATTCCCGGCGACAAAAAGCCGCAACTGTTCGTATATCTCATTTTTCAACTGGACATTTTCAGACCAGATTTCAAGGGATATTTTATCTTTGCGGTAAAACCTCATTGAAAAACCGTATACGACTTTTTTTTCCGTTATGCGTTGTTTTATTGCTTCTAAAACGTCCGGCGCGACGACGGTGCATAAGCCCTGTATCTGCCGTGTTTTTTCTTTTTTCTCTTTTTTTCCGTTTTTTTCCGTTTCCGCAAAATATGTTTCAGTGGTTTTTGTGATAATGTCTATTTCGTCCTGATTAAGCCCCACGCCTTCCACTTGCGGCTGTAACGGGAGATCGGACGGCTTATCGTCGTTATATGTCGAGACCACGACCGTCGGGAACAGGTCGGCGGCTTTCTCCGTGTTTCCTTTTTTGAATATTTTGGCAAATGGGTGTTCCAACGTCGCCTT
>NZ_BDHD01000812.1:0-503 GCF_054786075.1 Treponema sp. R6D11
CTTCAAGTGCATGCTGAGCAATTCGGTAATATAAATTTACCCGTACACGCAATGGTGTCGGTTACCTCTGCGTGTCTACGCTTTGGGCGACACATATTCCTGCCTCAGGTGCGGTTGTCAGATTTCTGTCAATAGCCTGGCGGGGAAATTCTATGAGCGGAGTAATTTTCATGCGGTTTTTGCCAGAAAAAGAAATCTCGGAAAATCTCGCTTTGCCGTCCATGGTAATAAGAGTCCCTTTTTTCCAGGGGCGCAACAGCCAAAAAAAACCGGGGGGCTTTATGTCAATTGGTTTTAAGCCCTGCGAAATTACGGGGGCTTCTTTCTTGTCTTCGCAGCAGATGAACGCAATCACGGTTAAAAAACAAAGCAGAAGGATTTTAATGTTTCGGCTTTTCATATCCTTTCCTTTTAATTTCCACCTTTTTACAGCACAACAGGCCCCGGAAGGACAAGCCGGAAGCCGTAGCGGATGGCATTACCTCTACTGTACGGGGAGACGT
>NZ_BDHD01000813.1:0-502 GCF_054786075.1 Treponema sp. R6D11
TTTATAGGTAGTTAAAAAAGAATCGGGAAATGATTCCTTGCCTAATTTTACATTCTGCCCGATTTCTACATCTTCAAGCATTTTTACCCTGTCGTTAACTTTAAAGGGACATTCTTTTACAGGGGCTTTTGCGGGCTCGCTTTCAGCAGGGCCGCCGTTTTTTTTACCCATATTATAGACGGTCAGTACAAGCTGTTCCAACTGGGTCATTTTCATATTGGAAAAATCATTATTAAAGAACTTTTTTATAACATAATTCGCGTCCGCCGCGTCTTCTATTTTAATGTCTTCTATATTCATAATTGTTTCCCCTTATATGTAAAATTACTAAATACCGCGCTTTCTGTCAAGAGGCTCGGTTGAGGTGCAAGAGGATAAAACCGCCGTTTATTGTACCTTTTTTTCCACACTTGCATTTTTTTTTAATCTATGTTATTTTATACATGGATGTAAGGAGAAAAAGATGAAGAAAAAAATCATGGTTATCCTTTCGGTATTATTT
>NZ_BDHD01000814.1:0-502 GCF_054786075.1 Treponema sp. R6D11
AAGTATCGCTTGCTTACTTTAAATATGGATCAAGGGAATAATAATTTTCTTCCAGCTCTTTTTCGGGTAACCCCATAAGCTCGTGGCTCATATAATGAATCCAGTAAACGTCATGGTGAACGGACACGTCATGCTTTCTGCACCAATAATCTGGTTGAATAGGGTACTGTTCCTTTTTGTCGTAAAAATGCTTGTAGTCGTGAACCGCAATTTTTAAATCGTTTCGCGGGATTCCCATATCCAAAATAATCTGGGCAAGATGATTAATCGTTCTGCCAGAGTCAAAAATATCGTCTACTAACAGCACTTTCTCTCCAATGTAAAATCATCTATCATAAGGGCCGACGTTCAAGGTTCCGATCATTGCCCGATTGAAATAGAGTTGGATATATGAGAATAAAGTATAACGCGCCTACGGTATTAACCTTCACATTGTTATGCGCTCTGGTGCTTTTGCTTTCGTACACGTTTTTTCCAAATCTTATAAGGGACTGGTTTTTGG
>NZ_BDHD01000815.1:0-500 GCF_054786075.1 Treponema sp. R6D11
GCTCCAAATTGTCTTTTTTAACAATATCGAACCTAAACCCTGTCGCTTTCATCATTTCGTATACGCCACCAGCCATCTTCATAGCCTTTTCTAAATCGTTTTTGGCGGAAGGTTGTTTGCGAACTTTGCATACTTGCGCAGGAGCTATATTTTGCCGAACGAGGAAATGATTAAATCTAAATTAAAGTTGCCTAACTTAAAAAGAAGGGGACAATAGTGAACAAAAAAAATAACTTTGGTTCTGGTGTATTTATATATTTATTCTTATTTTTAGCCATATTTGCGTTGGTTGCATACTCGCTTCAGGGCGATGCGATTAAATATAACTATACCGATCTTTACAAAGCGATAAAAAACGGCGAGGTAACGGAACTTAAACTGTCCGACACGCATGCTGTTGCGACTTTAAAGAATGATAAAACGATTGATATTGATATACCTAGTATCGACTTTTTATACGATAACCACCAAGGCATACGCCCAGCCAAAACAGTATCAAC
>NZ_BDHD01000816.1:0-390 GCF_054786075.1 Treponema sp. R6D11
GAACTGAATTTTTCGCTGTCCATAAAATCTTTTCGCCCCGTGTCGGTAAATTGAGGATAGGGGCAGATAACGCATTTTTGAGGACAGCCGCCGTAAACTTGAATAGGGTAGAATGACGGCAGTGTTCTTAATATTTGCGGCTGTTTTTCTACAATGCTTTCCACTTCGCAGGCGGAAGGGAGTTTGCCGTTGGCGGCGGCAATAAAATTTTTAAGAAGCGATAAATTGCGTTTTGTATCGGCACACAAGTTGATTCTATGACTGCGAAGGTCTACGGCGGAAATTTCTGTTTCGATGTCAAAAGCGTTTATGTCTTTTTGGATAACCGAAAAAAGAATATCTTTTTCTATTTGCCCGTCGTCTTCGCCTAAAATTTTTGCCAAAATGCCG
>NZ_BDHD01000817.1:0-497 GCF_054786075.1 Treponema sp. R6D11
CGTTTAAAGTGCCTGAGGGAGCTTCTTACGGTGAAATTTTGAAGAGTTTGAAGGGGAGTCCTGTCGAGATGGGGACCAAAATCGTCATACCGGAAGGATACGAAAACAGGCAGATTGCTGAACTTTTGCAAGAGAAAGGGTTAGTTAACGCTGATGAATTCTTGCGAGTTTTAGATGCCGAGAAGTTTGATTATAGTTTTTTAAACGGAATTACAAGAACTAAAAATAAGCTTGAGGGATATCTATTCCCTGCGACGTATACAATCCCTGCAGGGAGCACATCTGTTCAAATCGCAAAAAAAATGCTGGATGCTTTTGCGTTGAAATGGCAAAGCGAATATACCGAACGGGCTCGGGAGCTGGGGTATAGCATTGACCAAATTGTGACTTTGGCTTCAATTGTTGAACGCGAAGCTGTTGGCGAATCTGATAGAGACAAAGTTGCTTCCGTATTTCTTAATAGGCTTAAAAACAAAGAATATGGCAAGCTTGAGAGT
>NZ_BDHD01000818.1:0-496 GCF_054786075.1 Treponema sp. R6D11
TCTTTTATCGAGCTATCCTGAAATGTATTCGGAAATTAGCGACGCAAGAGCGGAAATAAAATTGGAGTTTTCTATACCATTGCCGTTAAAAACTTTGTATGACAATGTTTCGTTTTCTCCTTCAATGACGGGTATTTGGCGATTGGAAAAAGATGGGAAGCTCGCTATTTTTACACCTGCGGAACCTTGGATGCAAAAGACCCGTTATGAAATTCGATTTTCCACTTCATTGACAGATAACAACGGCATGAATATAGGTAATGATTTTTTATGCGTATTTACGACAAAGCTCGATCCTGAAATTCCATATCTTGTAAACGCAATGCGGATAACAAACAAAAATGAATTAATAATTTTATCCGCAGACAGAGGTTATTCAAGTGTTGCCGAATCGCCGGTAGAAAATCAAGATTGGGAAAAAGATGATAAATTACTCCTTGTTTTTTCCAAACCTGTAGACAGTATTTCCGTTAAAAATTATACAAGCGTTGAAAAT
>NZ_BDHD01000819.1:0-496 GCF_054786075.1 Treponema sp. R6D11
GGTGTAAAATCGCTTTATTATCAATTATGAAACAAACATTCCTAATTATCGCCGTTTTGGCGCTACTTCTTTCCTGTAATAAAAGCGAGGAGCTTTCGCTTGATGAGCTTAACACGATAAACGCCGAAGGGCTCGCGGAGATACTCGCGAAAACGGTAAAAAAGCCGTGGCTGGGGGAAGACTTTTTGCCGGGAAAGGTGGGCGGAACGTGGAATTCGGTGATGACCGAAGACCCGAAAAGCTTTAACCACCTTATCGCCGAGCAGGACTCTACGACTTCTTCCGTAGTAGGAAGCATGACCGACTATCTGATTGATTACGACGTGGTAAACCGCAAATGGAAGCCAAGAGTCGCATCCTATGAAATTACGGTTGACAATAAGACGGATACGCTGGACGTAATCTACACCCTCCGTAACGACGTTTACTGGTCCTATTACAATTCGGACAAAAAGGTAAAAGTAACAAGCGACGACATAATCTTCTGGTACAATGA
>NZ_BDHD01000820.1:0-496 GCF_054786075.1 Treponema sp. R6D11
ACGCAAGATGGCGGACAGTCCACACGATTACGTTCAATTCAATCGGCGGAAGCCCCGTAACAGCGCAAGTGGTCGAGGTCGGCGGAAAAGTTATTTATCCGCCGATTCCCCAGAGGGAAAACTACCTGTTCATGTGTTGGTCTCCGAACCCCAATTTAACGGGGGAATACAATTTTAACAGCGTCGTAACGGGAAACCTCACATTATACGCAAAGTGGACGCAAGTTACAAACACGGTACGGTTTGAAACCAACGAGGCGGGAACGGTCGCCCCACAGTCCGTGAATATCGGCGGTTACGCGGCAAAGCCCGACAACCCGGAAAAAGAAGGTTACACGTTTGTCCGCTGGTGCAGCGACCCCGCCCTTACAAACGAATTTATGTTTGACGCTACTGCGGTCAATTCCCCATTGGTCATTTACGCGAAATGGGAAATAAAGTTTTTCTCCGTAACATTTGAAACGGACGGGGGCGGGACGGTCGCCCCGCAGATGAT
>NZ_BDHD01000821.1:0-496 GCF_054786075.1 Treponema sp. R6D11
GTCCATAAGGGCGCGGTGGTCTTTGCGAGTCTTGCCGTTAACCTGTTGTTTTAGACGAGAAAGAGAACCAAATGGCTCAATACGTCCGTTTTTAAGATAATACTGACCTTCTGTAATGTATCCGGTATTATCAGGCACAGGGTGGGTAACGTCATCTCCGGGCATTGTGGTAACGCCTAGGACTGTGATAGAACCCGCAGTTTCAAAGTCAACCGCTTTTTCATAGCGGCTTGCCAATTGGCTGTAAAGGTCGCCTGGATAACCGCGATTAGAAGGAACCTGTTCCTGAATGATAGAGATTTCCTTCATAGCGTCGGCAAAGTTTGTCATGTCTGTCAAAAGAACAAGCACGTCCTTACCCTGCAAGGCAAATTGCTCTGCGACCGCAAGAGACATATCGTGTATCATTAGACATTCAACTGTATGATCGCTTGCCGTGTGAATAAACATTACAGTACGCGCAAGAGCGCCTGCGTTTTCCAATGTATCCTTAAAG
>NZ_BDHD01000823.1:0-495 GCF_054786075.1 Treponema sp. R6D11
AATGCGTGGTTTGAGAACAGAAAGGCTACTCAATTGAAAAAGGCTTTTTTACGTCCGTCTTTGTAGCCCCTCCCTGCACCCCTCGTTAATAACCGCCGCTCCAGAAAGACATTGACGCTTGTTTTCCGGCAAGTTTGTTTGAAAGCTCATTTCTTGAATACGGACCAAGACCAGATGCGGCTATCATTTCGGAAAGAAGATTTACGGAGACAATTGTTTTCTCGGTAGCGTTAGTTGTTCCGCCTTTTGCCATTGCGTACATTACAATCTCGTTATTTTTATTAGCTGTCTCCTGAAAAATTATTTTTGCTCCGTTTGACAAAGTAATAATATGTGCACCCGTCAGCTTATTCATGTCTTCGGACACTATTTCCCCGGCAGGCGGAACTTTGTCCATTAAATCGCCTGAAAGCAAATTATCTTTTCTGCGGTCAATTTTGGCGGCTTGCGTCTCTCTAAAAATCGCCTTTATTTTTTCCGCTGATGGAAGATTCT
>NZ_BDHD01000824.1:0-494 GCF_054786075.1 Treponema sp. R6D11
ATTTAAATGAATACCGCATTGTCGATTCAAAAGACTGTTTTATCTATATGGAAATTGAAAAGCAATTTTTACCTTGGGCTATACGCGAAGGAACTTACCTGTTAAAACAGATAGACGAAAAAACATTTGAAACCGTATCTTCATTTCCCGATGGGCGATTAAGGCTTACAGTAGAGAATGAAAGGCGAATTATTTTAACGCCATTATTCACTTTGCCTAAAGACGAACGAGGAAGACTTGATCCACTAATAATACGTCGTCGGTTATAACCGAAAACAGAGATTTTAAAACCACCCGGGCAAGATAACCGCATAAAAGCCAAGTTTTGCTCGGGTTTACTTTTTGGAAGTTATACAAAATATCAATCCAAAATTGGGTAGAAAATATTAATTTTTTACTTGACGTATAGTTTTGATATTGGCTATTGATTGTGATATTAATAATATTATCAATGGTTTTCTGTTGTGCAAATTCTTTTTTGCTATCATCCAATG
>NZ_BDHD01000825.1:0-494 GCF_054786075.1 Treponema sp. R6D11
GAGTCAGTGTTTTTCCCATAATTTACCTTGATTTTATTATACGGATTTTTGATAATGAGGGCAAGCGGTATGCCTAAAGAAATTAGATGACAAGCTCTATTGCATGACCTAACATATATTATGCAGAAGCTGCAATACGTTCCTGTACCATTTCGCCGATTATCTGTGCAGGAGTTTTATGGTCGGCTATTGCTTTAGTGTTCAGATAATTGGCGGTAACATTGTCAATAGTTATTGTATGGGCGGTTTTTTTGCATTGAGTAAAATAACCTGTTCCGTTAGGTCCCGGTTTAGGCGGATTTTTTGTCCATTTTTCGTCCAACCTTTTGGCTTCTTCGTCTGTCATTTGTGCCATTGTTACTCCTTCTGTTTTAACAAATATTTGTCTCGTGCGTCATCATCATCGGGTTCGTCCAACAGACCGTCATATATAGCTGTGTCAAAAGCCCGATATATGTCTGACTCGCTTACACCATGATCGAATGCAGCAGGAT
>NZ_BDHD01000826.1:0-494 GCF_054786075.1 Treponema sp. R6D11
ACTGCCAGGGGACGATGTTGGCGTGGTGTTCAAGAATAGTGAGTATTATCTCGTCGCCGGGAGAAAGGAGCGGTTTCACGTAACTTTGCGCTACAAGGTTAATGCCTTCCGTCGTACCGCGCACGAAAACGATATTGTCTTTTGACGGGGCGCCTAAAAATTTCGCCGTCGTCTCACGCGCGGCTTCGTAAGCGTCCGTCGCGCGGGCGGCAAGCTCGTGCGCCCCCCTGTGGACGTTTGAATTTTCGTGCCTGTAAAAATATGAGATGCGTTCTATCACGGCGTTGGGCTTTTGCGTTTTAGCTCGCGCGTCGCGTAATCAAGAAGTTCATGTTCGTAGGCGCTTATGTTCGCTATCCCTATGCCCGAAACATAATCAAGAGCGGCGCCTAAGCCCACGGCGTCGGCGATATTGCCCGTTCCCGCTTCAAACTTGGTAGGCGCGGGATTGTAAATCGTGCGCTCAAAGGTTACGTCCTTTATCATGTTGCCGC
>NZ_BDHD01000827.1:0-494 GCF_054786075.1 Treponema sp. R6D11
GTTACAACGCCGCCGTAGAGGAACTTACACCAATGGGCATACGCTGCCTGAAACAGGGCGATGACGACCGCACACGCCTGCTACAAGCCTTTTTATCCGATGAAAGCTCCTGCCTGTTTGCCACAGACTCGTTCTGGGAAGGGGTAGACGCGCCAGGCGACACCCTGCGGTTAGTCATTATCTGCCGCCTGCCCTTCCGCACCCCCGGAGACCCAGTCCACGAGGCGCGCAGGGAGGCTGTGGAAAAACGCGGCGGAAACCCTTTTATGGAGCTTTCCCTGCCTCAGGCTGTCATGAAGTTTAAGCAGGGTTTTGGCAGACTTATGCGCCGAAGCGCCGACAAGGGCGTTGTAGCGGTTCTTGACGGGCGTATCCTGAAAAAAGCCTATGGTAGTTTATTTAGACAGGCTTTGCCGGATACTAAAACAAGTTTTAACGATTTTAATATTATTTTACAGGACATAGAAAACTTCTTTTATTAATGGTATAATTAC
>NZ_BDHD01000828.1:0-383 GCF_054786075.1 Treponema sp. R6D11
AACAGGCATTTGACTTCCGTGCTTTTGCGGCGGGAGGGGGAGTTGTTTCTCTTTGACTGCGGCGAGGGGACGCAGGTGTCCCTCAGGCGGCTGAATCTGCGGTGGAAAAAGATTTCCGTCATTTTTATCAGCCATACCCACGCCGATCATGTTACGGGTATTCCCGGGCTTTTGATGCTTTCATCGCAGGTGGATAGGGACGATCCCCTCTACATAATCGGGCCGCCGAGGATTGCCGAATATATCGAAACTAACCGCCGTGTGCTGGATATGTACATCAACTATGAAATTATCGTACAGGAAATTACCGCCCCGGGCATCGTGTACAAGGGGGACGGTTTTCATGTGCGCTGTTTCCCCCTGAAGCATACAAAACCCTGTTA
>NZ_BDHD01000829.1:0-492 GCF_054786075.1 Treponema sp. R6D11
GCTTAGACCTCCAACCTATCGACCAGGTAGTCTTCCTGGTACCTTTAGGGGGGTTAAACCCCCAGGGATGGTTTATCTTGAGGTGGGCTTCCCGCTTAGATGCCTTCAGCGGTTATCCCTTCCGAACGTAGCTACCCGGCACGTGCCCTTGGCAGGACAACCGGTACACCAGAGGTTCGTCCATTTCGGTCCTCTCGTACTAAAAACAGCTCCTCTCAACCATCCAGCGCCCATGGCAGATAGGGACCGAACTGTCTCGCGACGTTCTGAACCCAGCTCACGTACCGCTTTAAATGGCGAACAGCCATACCCTTGGGACCTGCTTCAGCCCCAGGATGCGATGAGCCGACATCGAGGTGCCAAACCTTCCCGTCGATGTGGACTCTTGGGGAAGATCAGCCTGTTATCCCCGGAGTACCTTTTATCCGTTAAGTGACGGCGCTTCCACTCGCTGCCGCCAGATCACTAAGACCTACTTTCGTACCTGCTCGG
>NZ_BDHD01000830.1:0-490 GCF_054786075.1 Treponema sp. R6D11
CGAATAGAAGAAACAGGCTACTACAGACGCGAAGGCGAAATAGCGGCGGTTATTTTCTTTCTCTTTTATACAATTCCGCGGCCAACCGAGAAGGAGAAAATACGTTTTACGGCGTTCTTTTGGAAAAAAAAAAAGAAAATAATTTTTTTTTTTCCTCCAGATAATTGCAGCATAAGAAAAGTACATGGAAGGGGATGGGGCGAATAATACGTTTTTTTTTTTGTTGTGTAGGGAGATCGGGAAGGATTTTTTTTTTGAGTGGATGAAGAGAGGGTTTTTTTAAGTGTATTTTTTTTTTTAATAAAAAAAAGAGAAATCTTGCGGCGCGGCTTTTCTTTCCTGTTGGTTTTTTTTTTTTTAAAGAATAGGAGAACAACCAAATTTAACATTAGTCGCTTGGTGGGCGCGTCCGGTGGGTATTAGAGACAGAATTTTAACAGTTATTTTGACCAAGGCGCAAGCGTTGCCAAGAGTTTTAAAATTTCCTAAA
>NZ_BDHD01000831.1:0-489 GCF_054786075.1 Treponema sp. R6D11
AAGTTGTGTTAAAGAATTATATGGGTTATTAAACAAGGAAAATATACCTATTTGTAATGGAAGAACAAAAAAAGTAATGCAATGGCTTGGATTTGGAAAAATGTAAATATGATTGTTTGTACAAAGTTGGTAAGCATCATTTTGACTTGTTTTTTGATAAATTTAAGGTATTTTTAATTGACAAAAGTCAAAAAATATCGTAAATATATAAATATAGTACCAAATAAATGGTATAAAAACATCTTTGTGATGTTTAATAGATTAAGCCATAGGAGGAAAAAATGGCAACATTAGCTTCGGGCATTGCGCTCGCAGATGGAGAAAATTTAGTTATGGAGATTGAAGCGGAACTATGGGCAACCAGTTCAAATCCAATCGCACAGTTTTTTGGAGCAATTCAAAGATTCTTTGCATTAATCTTTGGATTTAAACAAAAAGGTTTTGTTGTTATAACCAATAAAAGAGTTGTTGAAGTAAAAACAATTATAC
>NZ_BDHD01000832.1:0-489 GCF_054786075.1 Treponema sp. R6D11
GAAAAAACTCTGCGTAGTTGACAAAGCAAATGTGCTTGAATCGTCCCGCTTCTGGCGAGAAGTAGCGGCGGTAGTTTCAAAGGACTATCCTGACATCGAAACAAGTTACCTCTATGTTGACAATGCCGCCATGCAGTTGATTCGCGCCCCGGGACAATTCGACGTAATTGTAACATCAAATCTTTTTGGAGACATACTTTCCGATGAGGCATCGGTGCTTACAGGTTCAATCGGTATGCTTGCCTCGGCGAGTCTCGGCGAAAAAGTGCAAGGTGGAACAAGACCCGGAATGTACGAGCCTATTCACGGCTCCGCTCCCGACATCGCAGGGAAGGACATCGCCAATCCGCTCGCCACAATTCTTTCGGCGGCTATGATGCTCCGCTATTCTTTCGGTCTTGAGAAAGAAGCAAAGGCGATTGAAACCGCCGTCAACAATGTGCTGGATCAAGGATTGAGAACAGGAGACATTGCAAGTCGAAACGGAAC
>NZ_BDHD01000833.1:0-488 GCF_054786075.1 Treponema sp. R6D11
CTATTTTTTCAACATCCTTGGCTTATTTTTTAGGATAGTTTATTTTGATTTTTTTGTTAATGTTTATATTGATATGGAAACGAGACTAAGTGAGTATGTATTGAATGTTTTATACCCTTCGCGGTGCCTTTTTTGTGATGAAAGATTGCCTCCGGAGGTATCTTTTGCGCTTTGTGATGATTGCAAAGACGACATGCCTGCGCTGGCGGAATTTTATTGTTTGAAATGTAATGCGGAGATTACAATAGATGATAAAAGCACAACAAAATGCAAAAGTTGCGGGACGACTAGGCGTAATTACCTTTTGCCGTGCAGATATTTCAAATATGATGGCAGGGTGAAAGAAGCGATTTTGAGATTAAAATTTTCTAGTGCGCTTGACCATGCGAAGACGATTGCCGAGCTGATGGCGGCGAATATTAGACTTTTGGAGCATAGAAAATTTGACATTATTGCGCCGATGCCTATATCAAGAAAGCGTCTTAACA
>NZ_BDHD01000834.1:0-488 GCF_054786075.1 Treponema sp. R6D11
TTGTTAAATCGCCTTCTCCTTCGGATATGTCTTTGAGAGTTTCGGATACTTTTACTATTGGGGCAGTGGTTCTACTTAGTACGACGTAGATAATTATCACTGCAATTACAATGGCTATCGACGCCAAAATAACAACGAAATTTATAAGGGAGTTAACATCTTTTAAAATGTAAGCTTCAGTTGAGCCGATCATCATCGACCATGTTGTCGGAGAAACGCCTATTGGAATATTGGCAATTGCCATTACCATGTTTGTTTTCAGTTCGGGGTCATATTCTATGCCTTGCCACTCTTTGGCGTTCTTTATAGCCTCTTTGACATCGCTTAACTGTTTGCCGTATTGCGTTTCCTCGTCAATTTTCTTTCCTATAAAATCAGGCAGGTAATTTGCCAGAATAGACCCTTGGTCGGTATAAATTACCGCGCTGGTAACTTCTTCCATCTCTTTGATGGTCTGTTCTATTCTGGGCTGGCACATTGCGATATCC
>NZ_BDHD01000835.1:0-486 GCF_054786075.1 Treponema sp. R6D11
GAAAATAATGGAAACAATAGAAAAAATGAAAACTGTGAAAATACTGAAAAAGAATTAGAAAACCAACTACATAAACAATTTGCAGAAAATGATAACAAACGAATTTCTACTTTTACATCTTTTATAGCTGGAATTATTGCATTATTTGGTGGTTATGGTTATGTATTTGTTAATACAAAAAACAGTGAATGTTGCTATAAATGTTGGAATTTCAATATACAAGAATTTTTATTAATGTCATTAGTTACAATAGGTATATTATTCTTTTTAGCAATATTGGCATTAAATTTAGGATATTCGCTTCGTAGAGATCATTTTATAGTTTATAATATTAGGGAGAAACGATATAAAACAAAAACAGAAATGGAAAAAATATTTGGGAAAATATATTCTCCATTTGAGAAAAAACGCTCTAAATTTTTACCTGATTTTTATAATTTGTTTTATTGGTTATTTTTCTTCTCAGAAATATTTATATTTATTACA
>NZ_BDHD01000836.1:0-485 GCF_054786075.1 Treponema sp. R6D11
GTCTTCAATTTGTCTTTGTAAATCTCGGCTTAGTGGCAATGGGTAATTACTAGCAAATATTTGTTGTAATGAGCCAGATGAAATACTTACAAGCAACTCCCGAAGATTTAAATAAGGAATAGCATAACTAGCACCATAATTATTAAAATCATTTTCTGCTCGTCTAGAACCTAGAGTTATATTCTTTTGTTTTATCTCTTGCATTTCTCGAATATTATTTATTGGTTTAGTCATATATATTGGTTCTTTTACAGTTATGGTTTTTTGATTTTCAGCAAATACTCTATTTCCATTTTTTTCCTTGAAATGTGCATATATTATATATGGGGAGACAATGTCAATATCAGCTTGAATAGTATATTTAATTATATCATTACCTTGATGTATTACTTTTTTTTCGACTGTCTGTATATTATTCTTACCAGATTTTAAGTAAACAACCAATTCTGCTTCTTGTATATTTAGATTATAATCAATTGTAATAG
>NZ_BDHD01000837.1:0-484 GCF_054786075.1 Treponema sp. R6D11
ATCAACTATATATGCAATAGTCTTCGCGCTAGCATCTGTCTGATCGCTGCATCCAGGAAAAGCTGCAACATATTTCAAGTTAAATTCATCCACAAAATAACGGAACGGAAATTTATCTGCAACAACAATTTTGTCGCGTTTTCCATTTTTAATGATGCTTTTTATAGAATCATCAACTTTTTTAATTTCTTTGATGTATTTGTCGGCGTTATATTTATACGCATTCTTGTTCTTAGCATCTGCTCCACTAAGTTTATCAGCAATCGCGCTAACAAGCTTTATGGCATTCGCAGGAGCCGTCCAAATATGTTCATCATACTCTGGCTCTCCAGTTTCTTCTTCGCCTTCTTCTTCCTCCATACCAGGAACAATTTCTTCCTCAACGTTTTTAACATAATCAGTTAATTTAATTACCGTTTTCTTGGAAGTATCGATAGACTCCAAAATATCCTCTACCCATTCGTCGCTCTCTCCGCCTAAATAT
>NZ_BDHD01000838.1:0-484 GCF_054786075.1 Treponema sp. R6D11
TAAAGATATTCAAGAAGAGTGCCCGCGGAAATTATTTGCGGACTGCCATCGTCAAGGCCGAAACCTTTTAAGTTCGCCACGCCGAATTGTTTTTCAAGACGCGCCTTAGCCTGAACGTGATCAAAGAGCCAGTCCGCCCAGCGGTTTAGCAATATGTTACTTCTGTCAAAAAAAGCCGAGGCGACGTTTTTATCCTCTTCCAAGAGCGATTCCTGTATCAGTATTTCCTTTATGTTGAGGCGTTCAAGTTCCTGACGCAATATCTCCGGCGAATCGGCGGGAATTCCAGTCGTAAAAAACTCGCCCGTGGAAAGATCGATATAAGAAAATGAAAAGGCGTTTGCGGCGCCGGCGAGGCAAGAGATGTAATTGGAACTTCCCTTGTCAAGAAAATCCTCGTCTACGGTAGTGCCGGGGGTGATTACCTCCACCACGTCCCTTTCGATGACTTTCTGCCCTTTCTCAGGCTGGGTCATCTGTTCGC
>NZ_BDHD01000839.1:0-483 GCF_054786075.1 Treponema sp. R6D11
ATCCAATATATTTCAAAAACTCCTGCAACCGCAGGAACTTTGGTGATAATATCATAGCGATCGGCTTTTGAAAGAGGAGACCATTGAACAAAATAGTAAATATCTCCGTTCTTTTCTGTCGCTGTAATGCCGTAATTCATACCTTACTTTACCATATCAAGATAACATTTTCTATACATAAATAATTAAGATAGTATGAAAAATAATACACATTAAGAACTGTCGGTTTATCAACTACCTCTATTTCTTGCGTAATTCCTTATCTGATAAAGAATTACAGGAAAATAAATCAAATAAGCGTCTACTTGGCACGGATCTTGCTACATAGTTATTGAGGATTTTGCCATTTGGCAAGGAGGAGATTATGATAAAAAAAACGCAAAAGAACAGCGAGGATTTACTTGATACCTATTGCAGGCAGATAAAGGTATTTCCACTTTTATCTTTTGAGCAAGAAGTGGAATTATCTAAACAGGTACAGGA
>NZ_BDHD01000840.1:0-482 GCF_054786075.1 Treponema sp. R6D11
ATGTAAGATCGTTCACGTTTGTTTTTTGCGTTTTCTGGTTTATGGCTATAAAGGACAGTTTTCTTTCCGTGTTACGCGAAATATACCTTAAATCGCCGTCCGCCTTGTACCCGACAAGGTAGGGCAGGGGGCTTACGTAAACCGACGCTTCGGCGGACACGTTGCGCCCGCCTCCTTTTTCAAACGCTTCAGTGTAGAAAGAAAGGCGGTAGGTCGCTTTTTCAAACTTGGCGAGATCCATGTGAAATTCGACATTGCCTTCCGAATTTGTGGTTTTTGTCCCAAGGAATTCCTGAAAACTGTTTTTCGCAAGGTACGGATCCTTGAACTGGTAATCGCGGTACTGGCGGAAATACTGGTGTCCCGGCGCCAGATTGATCTGCCCCTTAACCTCGTTGCCGGACGCAGCCGTACCGAAAAGGTTTCGCACAGTTACCCTCGCCTTTAAATCGCCGGGCGTTATCCAGCCGTCCTGCGGAACC
>NZ_BDHD01000841.1:0-480 GCF_054786075.1 Treponema sp. R6D11
ATCTATGGCGGAAACTTGCCGACTACGCCCTACGCTCAGCGTTCAGACGGACGCGGTCCGGCGTGGTCAAACAGCCTTTTTGAAGACACAGCGGAATTTGCGTTGGGCTTTAGACTTACAAGCGACAAGCTTGCTGTTCACGCCCGTGAAATGGCTGAAAAGGCAAAGAGCGAAGGTATCGCCGCCGGAATCATCGACAAACTTCTTGCAAACACCCAAGCTGACGATGCGGCAATTGATGAACAACGCAAAAATGTTGACGAGCTTAAAGCCGCTCTTAAAAAAGAATCCAAACCCACGGCGAAATTGTTGCTCTCACTTGCCGACCACTTTGTTAAGAGATCGGTATGGGGCTTCGGCGGCGATGGTTGGGCTTATGACATCGGCTTTGGCGGACTCGACCATGTTCTTGCTTCAGGCAAAAACGTAAATCTGCTTTGTATGGACACGGAAGTTTACTCCAACACGGGCGGACAAATG
>NZ_BDHD01000842.1:0-479 GCF_054786075.1 Treponema sp. R6D11
GGCTTGAAACAGGGCAAATAACTGGCGAAGACCTGTATAATCTTGACGACTACAGCCTTTTTTCCCTTCTTGAACAAAAAATCAAAAATGACAAAAATTCCGCTATAAACGGAGCCGCTCTTGTGGAATATGTGCGCGAAGGGAATATTTACACAACATTTGCAGAAATTTCACAAAAAAAAGACAATTTTAAGGCGCTCATGAACTTTAAAGAGAGGGCAAAAATCGAAGAAAAACTGGCGGAAGAACTCCGCAAAAAAGGACTTGAAGTTAAAGGGGAAGATATAATTATCGATATTCCTGAACCTGTATCTTTTGAAACAGGGCTTTTTATTATAGATGAAGAATGCAGTTTTAGCGCAAGTTCCAGCGCTTTTAAACCGCAAACAGTGGACGCGTTTATTCAAACTTTGTATACAATAAGAGTCTTTATAAATCGAAAATTTAAGGAAAAAATAAAGACATTTTCAAACGCATAT
>NZ_BDHD01000843.1:0-479 GCF_054786075.1 Treponema sp. R6D11
ATGCCGACAACCCTGTTCTCAACAAGGTCTACAATGCCGATACCGTTAGCGCCGCCGATTTTGTTAAGCTGGTTGATAAGGGCGACCCCTTCCATTTTCTTTCCGTTAAGAGAAATGGGAACGCCCTTTTCAAATTCAATTTCCACGTATTCGGGCTTGTTAGGCGCTTTTTCAGGCGGAACCGTAATGGAGAGCATTTTTTTGTACATCGGCTCGTTCTCCGGGTCTTCAAGCTCCAACCCCTCGTGGGAAATATGCCAAAGGTTGTCGTCCATGCTGTAGGAATTTTTTTTCTTCATGGGGGCGGGGATTTTTCTTCTGGCAAGATACCTCATCTCATCTTCCCGGCTTTTAAGCTTCCAAGTCCGCCACGGGGCGATAATTTCAATGTCGGGTGCGAGCGCCATGATGCCAAGATCAAACCTTACCTGATCGTTCCCCTTGCCCGTCGCACCGTGGGCGATGGCGGTCGCCTTCTC
>NZ_BDHD01000844.1:0-478 GCF_054786075.1 Treponema sp. R6D11
TTTCTTAAGTTTTCGATAGCGGCACTTACCTTGTCATTGGAAAGCCCCGATATGCGGGCAATCGTCCCTTCGTCAATCGGCTCGGATTCAAGAAAGAGAATCGCTTCAACAAGCGCTGCTTGCTGCGCCGCCGCTTCTTTTTTCGCGCTCAATTTACCGCCTCTGTTACGTTTGGTTTAATCAGAATATCCCCGAACAGGCGGTTTTGATAAATTAAAATCATGCGCAATTTTGCGGCTTCCAAAACAGCGAGAAAAGAACATACGATGTCAAGTTCGCCCGAGCGCACGACAAGCTCCGTAAACATGCACTGCCCCTTGTTTTCCAGCACTTCCATAAGGAGTGCCGTTTTTTCATTCACGGTAATTTCCTCGTAAAGGTCCAATATGCGTTCAGCGTCGATATTCGCCGTCATCGCGGAAAAAGTTTTTAAAAGATCGCTTGTCTGCTTTTCGCCTAGGATAGTATCCAGTCTGTC
>NZ_BDHD01000845.1:0-478 GCF_054786075.1 Treponema sp. R6D11
GGCTAATATACTTAATATGTTAGATTATTCTATTTTTGTCAAGCCAAAAGCATACTAAATTCTCTTAGGGATAATAAATGACGAAACAGGATTTAAGGGCTATTTTAAGCCAAAATATTAGGAAATTTCGGGGTTTACACAAGTTAACACAGGCTGATTTTGCTGAAAAAATAGATATATCTATACCTTTTTTAAGTGATATTGAAAATGGGAAAAAATGGATTTCGCCTGTTACTTTGGTAAAAATGGCAGATGCCTTGAATATTGAGGCTTATGAATTATTAAAACCAGATACAATTATTCCGGACAATGCAGTCAATATATTAGGAAAATATACGGCGGACATTTATCGTAATTTTGGAGAATCCTTAAATAATATCCAAAAAGAATATGTTCGACAGATAAAAAGTAAAATCAAAACATAAATATCAACCGCATCTGTAAAGACATTACCCAAAAAGCACAGTCCGCTTATTTT
>NZ_BDHD01000846.1:0-477 GCF_054786075.1 Treponema sp. R6D11
ATATGGTAAACAGCGCCGCTATAATCCTTCTGTCAAGCAACAATGTCGGCTCATTTGAATATTCCATGATGAGGAGTTTCGAGCTTGTAGGACGTTGTTTGGACGTAGACCGCGTTCAAATCTGGTGTAATGAAATGTTGGAAGGTGAAATGCATTATGTCCTTAGATATGAATGGATCAGCGAGTTCGGCGAAAAATGCAAGAGTGTTCCCATGGGGCTTCATTTCCCCTACAGCATGAAGAAGGAATGGGAAGATCTGTTTTTGTGCGGCGATCATATTAATACGCCGATTAAGGACATGTCGGAAGAAGATCAGGCTTTTCTTGGGTATTACGAAATGAAATCCATTGTTATTATACCCATGTTTTTGGAAGGGGAATTTTGGGGCTTTTTCAGCATAGACGACTGCCGTAACGAAAGAACGTTTTCAAGCGAGGAAATCAGCATATTAACTTCCGCGGGATTAATGATGAGCA
>NZ_BDHD01000847.1:0-477 GCF_054786075.1 Treponema sp. R6D11
GAATTGTACGGCGCGGAGTGGGAGCGCAATTTGCTTTTCGCTCCCCCGTAAACCGTCGCCTTGATTATGCCCTCTTCGGCGGTTAGCAAAGTTATCTCGCTGTTCGATTCCCCCGAAGGGCGGTTTCTGAGGACCAACGCTGTGCAGACATTTGTTCGGGACATAAAATTATAGTAGAAGATTTCACACAAATAGCACAAGGATTATTCTACAATTCATCTCACAAAGGACACGGAGGAAGAGAAGGACACAAAGAAGAATCAGAGGTTTATATCCGTTATCTTATCGTGAAGCTCACGCATAGTCTTCGTACAACAATCCTTTTTCCCTCTTCCCTTTGTGTTCTTTTCCTCCTTTGTGCCCTTTGTGAGAGGTCTTTTCGAATAATTTTTTACAGAACTAGCGCAAAGACCTTGCTTTTGCGGGATTGGTCGTATATCTTGCGTTTTTTCTCTGGCAGGGTCTCCACGGGGGTTT
>NZ_BDHD01000848.1:0-477 GCF_054786075.1 Treponema sp. R6D11
GTTTATAAGAAGCCGTATTAATTTTGATAATTGTTCCGGTAGGATAACCTGCTCGGCGATTAATTCTTCACAGGTAATTCTTAAATTAAGCGGATAAGTAGTAAGAGTATGTAATAGATTATCAACATCTTCTTGACTTAAAGATATTTCATCGATATTGTCTTCCGCTTTTATCGTTTCTTCTTTTTCTTTGCGTTTTTTCCTTCCGAAGAAACCTTTCTTTTCCACAGGCTTTGGCGCGCTTACTTTTGTTTTATTTAAAATGTCATCAAGCCCGGTAAGCGAAAAATCATCGCCGCCAAAAACATCGCCTGAATCTCCGCCGGAAAAACCAGAGTCGCTTTCCTGTCCTTCCGCTTCCGCTCCGGTTCCTGTTCCGGTGTCCAACTCGATTGAATCGGACGCAAAGTCTGAGCCTAAATAGCCCAATCAAGAAAGTTGTCTCCTGCGGCAAGAAGTCCGTCGTAATCATTGGGA
>NZ_BDHD01000849.1:0-367 GCF_054786075.1 Treponema sp. R6D11
ATCTATCGCGCCGAAACGGGCAAGCACTTCGTTTGAAGATTTGGTAATGTTGTCTATGGACGCCTTTATTTTTTTAAGCATCGTGGCGGTAGTTTTTGACTGCTGTCCCGACGATTCGGCAAGTTTGCGTATTTCATCGGCGACTACGGCAAAGCCCCTGCCGGCTTCCCCAGCGTGCGCCGCCTCAATCGCGGCGTTCATGGAAAGCAAATTTGTCTGGCTCGCGATCATGTTCATTACCGAGTTTATCTGTAAAAGCCCCTCTGAATCGTGTGATATTTCCTGTATTTCCTGCACGACGGTCTGAAGCCCCGATTTCCCGATCTCCGACGCTTCCGTAAGTTCGTTTACGTTTTTAGTATTTTCA
>NZ_BDHD01000850.1:0-476 GCF_054786075.1 Treponema sp. R6D11
CTATATTTCAATATATATTAAAAGAAATGCTTTTTTCTTTTGTAATTTGTTTTTGCTTTTTCTTTTTTATTTTCTTTGTAAACCAAATACTCCTTATGGCGAAAGAAATTCTTACTAAGCGCGTGCCTTTTAACCAAGTCGCGCTTTTAATTCTTTTTTCTTTGCCTACTGTAATTGCAATGTCGGCTCCTTTTGCGTGTCTTGTAGGCACTCTTATGACTGTAGGACGTTTAACATCAGATAACGAAATTCTTGTTATGCTTTCATCGGGTTTATCGTATAAAAATGTCTTTTTCCCGGCTATTACAGTGGGGATAATTATTTCTCTTTTATCGTTCTTTACAAACGACGTGCTTCTCCCGGCTGGTACTGTCCAATTTAACAAATTGTGGCGTAAGATACTTGTCTCTACTCCCGCGCTGGAAATGGAAGCTAATTCGGTAAAAAAATTCCAGAATACCGTAATTGTTACAGGC
>NZ_BDHD01000851.1:0-475 GCF_054786075.1 Treponema sp. R6D11
GCTACTGGACCTGCCTATTCAGACTATCACTCCGTGCGGGCTGTTGTCAACGCGGCTTATTCCGCCTGTAAAACACTTGCAATAAACCTCGATTTTGGCTAGAATAATAGAATAAATTGATTATAGAGGTTGATCGTGACAAAACGAGGAATTTTCCTATTTTTTATATTGTTGTCTTGTTTCTCTTATCTTTTTGGACAAGAAATAATAACTGCAGAGGCATACCTTGGAATGGTCTCTGATAATTACGCAAGTATCAGAGATTATGAGGCTTCTGTTACTATTCATTCAGGGAACAGCGATATGACAGGGAACGTAAGCTACCTGTCGCCATGTTTTATGCGTATCGACTTTACCCGACCTGCGGAACAGGTTATTGTGTTTAACGGCGATGTGCTGATTATCTATCTGCCGGAATACAGAGCCGTTCTAAACCAAGATATTAAGAAAAAACCGGGAGCTTCGGGAGTCGGGG
>NZ_BDHD01000852.1:0-474 GCF_054786075.1 Treponema sp. R6D11
GTCTTAACCCAACGTCCTCGTCGCAACCACATTAATCCCTTCGCCCTTCCAGTCCTTAATCAACACATCCCCGGTTTTCACAGGCAAGGCGACCTTTAACATATAAATATCCTCCAACAAAGCGGGAATCTTCTCTCGTGGGCAGGGGGGAAGCGGTCTTAACTGGCACCCTTTTAACGAAAGCCTCGTCCTTGTCAATCAGACCGTCAATTTGGCAGGTGGCGGTTACAGTGCGTTTTGGCGCGCGGACTTCCTCTTTGGCGTACAATTCCCCGCGAAGACAGCGGTTGCCGGTTACGGATAAATTTCCGCCCGCGTCTTCGTTCACGGTGAGCGAACAGCCGATTGGACACACAATACACGTCAAATTACGCATAAACTCCCTACTTAATGCTGAATTCCAAAACGGAATCCGAATTTATTTCCAGCCCGTTAAAATCTTTGGGGCCAAGGTTCACGTTGATCATCTCCGAA
>NZ_BDHD01000853.1:0-473 GCF_054786075.1 Treponema sp. R6D11
ATTCTGGAGATGTCCACTTTGGACGTTCATACATGCTCATTTTATTTTTTTCCGATTTTCCGTCAAAAAATAAATCTTCGTGATTATTTGTCTGATTATATTTCTTTATATGTTTTTGAGAATCATCTCTCCGACTGGAGAAACGCTGTCGGTTCTTTCGGTTATTTCCGCCTTTTCCGCTGCCGCTCATGACGTCCGCCTTCCTGTGTAACATCAATAATTTCATTGCTCAATACAAGAGCCAGTCTTTGGATTGCGGCGTGCAGGTAGTCTTCATCGTTTATGCGCCGCCTTATCAATTCCAGTCTAATGTCAGAATCATTGGAATTCAAAGCCTGTTCTAATATCATACACTCTCCGTGAAGGCTGACGCAAGATGGGTAAGTTGGAATCCGTTGGATTCCTGTAATCCTTCGGATTTCTTGTCATTTTTGACGAAAATAACGTCAAAACGAATTGCCATATTACTATAT
>NZ_BDHD01000854.1:0-473 GCF_054786075.1 Treponema sp. R6D11
ACTTTGATGTGTTAATGACGTTTTTTATCGTTATTCTTGTTCTTAGTAATATCGCTTCATCGGCGAAAATTGTTGATCTGGGTTTTTCGATTTTTGGAATTCCTATGGCGTTTGACGGCGGCACTTTGCTTTTTCCGCTGGCTTATGTACTCGGAGACATACTCACCGAAGTGTACGGCTTTAAGGCCGCGAAGCGGGTTATCTGGACTGGCTTTGCGGTGCTGGCGTTTTCATCGCTGGTGTTGCTTGTTCTTAAAATACTTCCCGGCGAAAGTTCCTGGGAAGCCCAGGATGGCGCAGCCATCACCGGTTCCGCCGCGTATAACGCTATTCTTGGCGGGATGGGCTCTGGCGGCCTTGTTCTCGCAAGCCTCGCGGGATACCTGGCTGGGGAATTGTCCAATTCGGCAGTGCTGGTAAAGATTAAAATGTTGATGAAGGGGCGGTGGCTCTGGTTCAGGGCTATGGTTTCC
>NZ_BDHD01000855.1:0-473 GCF_054786075.1 Treponema sp. R6D11
GTAGTAAGGGGCTTATATTCGGCCTGCATAAGTTTAAAGTCATCGGTTGCGGGCTTTTCAGCCGGTTGGCTATTCGCCTCTTGCATGTCTTCGGCTTCCAAAGACGTTTCGTGTTGCGCGGGTTTTACAAGTCCAAACCCAAGGGCCAAAAGAAGGACAATAAGCCCCGATAAAAGCGAAAAAAGCAGCACCTGAGCGCGGTTATATAACCTCATATTCCCTCCGTATATGGTAATTATACTAAAAATATGCCGATAATAAAAGTATATGTCACGTTTTTTAACGGTTTTTCTCATATTTTTCATCGTTCTCCCGGTTTTCGGCCTTGACCTTCCCGTGTCCAAAATACCCGACGATTCGCTTTTAAGAATCAAATTGAAGGATTCCTGGCTTATGGAAGTCCCCGCGATGGTTCTGGTAAAAAAGCCCGTCATAGAATACCTGCCCGGAGGGGACAGGGTGCAGGTAAGCAC
>NZ_BDHD01000856.1:0-473 GCF_054786075.1 Treponema sp. R6D11
TTGCCGCACAGAACATATGTTTTTTGATAAAGAAAAACTTATTCACTTCCGCGCCATGATTGTCGCGGATACGGAAGCAGAGCGAAAAGAGCAGTTAAAGAAGATTCTTCCCCTTCAACAAAAAGATTTTTACGGTATTTTCAAAGCGATGGAAGGTCGCCCTGTAACAATCAGGCTTTTAGACCCGCCTTTGCATGAATTTGTACCCCACACACAAGAAGAAATAGAAGAATTAGCCGGACATTTAAACATCAGCGCCGAGAAATTACACTCTAAAATTGGCACTCTTATAGAAAGTAACCCAATGTTAGGGCATCGCGGTTGCCGTTTAGCCGTAACTTACCCTGAAATCTACGATATGCAGGTAGAAGCTATCGCTCTTGCCGCCGCTGAATGCGCAAAAGAAAAAATTCCTGTACACCCCGAAATTATGATACCTATTGTAGTAACTGCAACACAAGGAGTTCCCATTC
>NZ_BDHD01000857.1:0-473 GCF_054786075.1 Treponema sp. R6D11
TTTTAGAGTACGCGCGCCCACACAATATCACTCTGTGTCCCGTCGTGGGCGGCGTGATTTGTGAAAAAGCCAAGATTGTGTTTCTACTCCTCATTTTTTTGGCGAGGGACCCCCGGGGCGGGGGGGGATATTTGTCCATATTTAGGAAATTTCCCCCCGTTTCCCCAAAAAAAAAAGTTTTTACCCCCCTTTCCTCTTTTTTAACCCAAAAAAACCAAAAAAAGAACCCTTCCCGGATAAACCCCCTCCTCCTTCCCCGCCAAAGGGAAAAAAAGGATTTATTTTTTTAAACTAACACCCTTTTTGAGAGGGAAACCCCGGGGCGGGGGGGGGAATTTTCCTGTATTTGGAAAATTCGCCCCGTTTTCCCCAAAAAAAAAGTTTTTAACCCCCCTTTTCTTTTTTTAAACGTAAAAACCCAAAAACAACCCCGCCGATCCCTATAACGCCTATTATTATATGATGGTCGCCTA
>NZ_BDHD01000858.1:0-472 GCF_054786075.1 Treponema sp. R6D11
CCTTCCCAACCCCTTTCTGCCCCCAATACAGCGCAAATTTAACGAATTATGCTCTTTGAGATCGAGGTCGATTAGATCGAGTATAGTAAAAACTCTGTCCGCCATATATTATAATTTTATATTAATTATCATTACAGTTCAATAATATTCGTACTTATGCCGCAGACTTATCGACATTATTTCGTTTTTTTTGTATATTACAGGTAAATACACATTAGGAGGTTATCATGCGTGTTTACAATTTTTCTCCCGGACCTTCGGCGCTTCCCTTGCCGGTTTTGGAAAAAGCGGCGGCTGAAATGACGGATACTAACGGCTCAGGTCAATCTGTAATGGAGATGAGCCATCGTTCCAAGGATTTTAAGCCCATTATCGAAAAAACAGAATCCCTTTTAAGGGAATTAATGTGTATTCCCAGCAATTATAAGGTGCTTTTTTTACAGGGCGATTCTGGAGTGGGAAAAAGCGAAAC
>NZ_BDHD01000859.1:0-470 GCF_054786075.1 Treponema sp. R6D11
TATTATTTGTTCCTAATAAGGACGAAGGACTTATATTTGTCCAATAATTATCTCCACCATTAGCATATTTCAATACATTACCGCCATCACCAACAGCAACAGTGTAACTACCGGCACTGACTAAGTCAGAAATTGTAGATATTTTTGCCGTATGCTCACTATTTTGGACGGTAACTCCCTGCCAGATTGTTGTTTCGGAGTTACTGAAATATGGACATTCCGCTATGCTATTGTACTGTGAACCAGAATATGCTGAAAAGCAGTTTGCGCCATATACGATACAACTAATAGACGCATTACTTCCAAAAATTGTGTTAGAGGTAGAGGTGTCAGCCAAAGTCCATGTTGAACTGTTATCTGCTAAATAAGCACTTTTTGTGGCATCACCTACCGCAAAGAACTTGCCGTTACCATAAGCAATATCGTTAATGTTTGAAGTTCCAAAAGCGGCACTGGCATCTACCGATGCC
>NZ_BDHD01000860.1:0-470 GCF_054786075.1 Treponema sp. R6D11
AATTTGTTGATAGCCGCTCTGACTCGAAAAACGCCTCTTATACGGTGGAAACGCCGGTTGTGTACAATACCGCCCTTGACGGCATTACGATTAACGACGAGATAAAATTGATTTTGGTGGCGGACAACCCCGGCAGAAGGGAACAGGCGGCGGAAAACAGGCGCTATCTTGTGGGGCCTTCCGGGAAAATAGCGCAAAAGTTTTTTCGCGACAACCCGTCTTTGGGCATTGACTTCCTTAAGAACGTAATTATCCTTAACAAGACTCCGATTCACTCTCCCCGCACCGTTGAATTGAAGGAACTTATCAAGATGGAAACGGGAGGCAATTCAATCGCCGCCGCCCTTGAACGCTCCCAAAAAAACATGGCGGAACTTCTTCTTGAATTTCACGAGGTGCTAGATTGTCCCGTTTGGATAACGGGCTACAGCGAGATGAAAAAGGGCGGTATTTTTGAAATATACACAAAC
>NZ_BDHD01000861.1:0-469 GCF_054786075.1 Treponema sp. R6D11
GGCAAGTACAGTGTTTCCGCCACATCGCTTCAAAAATATTATCAATGCTCTTTTAAGTGGCTCTTTGGAAATGTTTTCGGTATTAAAAACACGCAAATCGAAACTACCCTTATGGCGGAAAATATATCGGGTCTTGTTTACCACGCAATTTTGAATAATTTTTTTACAGAGCTGAAAAATGACACTCCCCTGCTTGAACCTGTGCAAACTGATTCAGGGCTGTCTCTCCCTCTTTCTTACAGTGCTCTGCTCGAAAAAAGCGTGAACAAAGTTTTTGACTGTTTTCCGTTATTGGAAAAGGACGGTCATTCGCAAATGAGCGCTCTTACCGCCCGTCTGTTATACGCCGGAAAAGACGATGTTATTTATCATCTTGAAAGATGCCTCTCTTCTTTTCTTTCTTTTTTTGCCGGATACAAAGTCGCCGGAAGCGAGTGTAATTATAAATACGAAAAAGACACATATATAC
>NZ_BDHD01000862.1:0-469 GCF_054786075.1 Treponema sp. R6D11
CTACCGATGTTGTTGTCTTCCCCGGAGCATGCAGATCTTTACTTTTGCATTGCGCAGAAAAAATAAAGCCGGTTTTCTTCAAATATTAATAACGCGTCTCCCCACCCCATTCTTATAGCAATATTCACTATAATCTTTCAACAAAAAAAAACCCGCAATAAAAAAAACAAAAAGGGGAATATTTTGCCTCAATTTTATTTTTTTCAACCTATACCCCCCCCGCCGATGATATTTCCGCCGCCGTTACAGGGCTTGCCGGTCCCGATGGAGACGGCAGTAATGTCCCTGTGGGGACGGTATGGATTGCGGCGGCTTTAAGGGGTGGGGAAATTAATACGAAAGTGTTTAATTTTAAGGGTACAAGAAACGAAGTCCGTCTTTATGCCGCTTGCGCGGTACTTGAAGAAATTCAAGAAATTTTAACAATAAAGGGTTGACATAAATAAAAAAAATCGGTAAAGTAAAAGTA
>NZ_BDHD01000863.1:0-469 GCF_054786075.1 Treponema sp. R6D11
GCCTTAAATCGCCTTTGTTCACGCTTCCCCCCTCTTCGCGCGCCTGAGTATTTTTCCGTATACGTTATCAACAAAACCAACAATGGAAAATTCCTTCATTCCCAAAAGACCTTTGGGGCGGAACAGCATGACAAGGATCAATATTACGGGATATATCAAAAGGCGGTAATCCTGCAGGAAGCGCAAAAATTCCTGCAAATAGGTAAGGACATAGGCCGAAAGAATCGAGCCCGTCATTGAACCCATGCCGCCTAACACGACATAAATTAAAAAGTCGATGGATCTTAAAAACTGCGCCACGTCCGGCTTTACAAAACCTACGACCATGGCGTAGATACAGCCGCCGATGCCGGCGATAAAAGCGGCGATGACGAAACCTACCATCTTATAACGAAAAATATTAATCCCGTTGGCGTTAGCCGCTATTTCATCTTCCCTGCACGCCTTTATCGCCCTGCCGTAACTGGAG
>NZ_BDHD01000864.1:0-468 GCF_054786075.1 Treponema sp. R6D11
GATATACAAGGCTATTTCGCTTTGTATATTTTATTTCTCGAAAACTCTGCCCGTTATTTTATCTGTTGGGTTGGCGTTTACTTTAACTGGTTGTGGAGAAAAATATTCTGCAAAGCAAACTTTACGAAATTTTTTAGTTTCTGCTGCTAAAGGTGATATTGAAGCCGCGGGAAAAAATGTCGGTTCGGGGCTTAATAATTATTACGCTGTCGCACAGGCAATGCACGACAGCGACACATATGATGATCAAATGGTATTATCCAAGCCAACATCTAAGTTGGAATATGAAGTAGTTGGATATAAAAGAATTAGCAAGGAAAACGTTAGCCTGACAGTTAAATTTAAGAATATTGATATTCAGCCAGCATATACCGATGCTATCGCAAGAGTTAAGGAATATATGGCAGAAAATGGCGTTGACGACAGTAGCGGATTGCGAATGGCTATTAGCAGTGCTATAGCAAGTGT
>NZ_BDHD01000865.1:0-467 GCF_054786075.1 Treponema sp. R6D11
CAGCGAAATGTTCATGGTGGCCATGAAACTCTCCTTTGGCAGTTTTTGCCAAGTCAGTGTGCGCCCCGTCCTGGTATCGGACAAGCCCGCCCCCGGCGGCCGGGGGGCAGGCATTCAGCACGGCATCACGCCACCTTGGCGCCTTCCAGGAAGTCCTGGGCGAAGCGCTGCAGCACGCCACCGGCTTCGTAGATCGCCACTTCCTCGTCGCTGTCCAGCCGGCAGGTGACCGGCACGATCACGTCCTGGCCGTCGCGGCGGTGAATGACCAGGGTCAGGTCGGCGCGCGGGGTGCGCTCGCCGATCACATCGAAGGTCTCGGTGCCGTCAATGCCCAGGGTCAGGCGGGTGGTGCCCGGCTTGAACTCCAGCGGCAGCACGCCCATGCCGATCAGGTTGGTGCGGTGGATGCGCTCGAAGCCTTCGGCCACGATCGCCTCCACGCCAGCCAGGCGCACGCCCTTGGC
>NZ_BDHD01000866.1:0-357 GCF_054786075.1 Treponema sp. R6D11
AGGATACGGAATTCGCTTGCAAATAGCTTTCGTATGGGCCTTCACAATAATAATATTTATATGTGCTGCCTGTGGTGTTTCCGCCGGTTACACTTATTGTTGCTTTGGTAGAATCTATGCTTACTAGATCGATTCTTAAGTTATGGTAATCAACTTTTAGCAAGCCTTGCGCATATATTATGTTGTAGTTAGGATTGTTTGTGTTTGTGTAGCCTGAGGATGTTATTGCATAACCATTGAGGTTGATAGGGCGAGTTTTCCCTACAATTGAGCCTTCAACGGTCTGTGTTAGTTTGCCTGTGAGGGATGTGATGTCTTCGCCTGGTGCAAATCCTGTTATGGTTGAAGTTAGAGCAG
>NZ_BDHD01000867.1:0-466 GCF_054786075.1 Treponema sp. R6D11
AGTCAAGAAAAGTAGTCCATGCCGATGCCGGCTCAATTTACATTACAGTACCTGTGGAAGATGGCGAAGAAGGAACGGAAAAACTTGCCATAAAATATTCACAAAACGAAACTATCCAAAAAAAGATGCCCCCCGGACAAAAAATGATATATTCAATTTTTACAGTCCCCATAAACGAAAAATCAATTTCGGGCTTGCGGACAACGGGCTTGAAATTGTAAGGATACCAAACTACGGTAAGAAAGAGCTTAAATCGTTAGCCGACGCTCTGGACAGAACATTAACCGCTATGCTGCGTCTTCAGTGTACTGGTTCTGCGCCTGCTTAATATTCGGCAATACTTCAAAGAAAATATTGATTAACTCAGGATCAAATTTTGAGCCTGAAAGCTTTCTCATTTCATCAAGAACTTTTTTTTCGTCCCAAGGCTCTTTGTATACACGTTTTGAGCAGAGCGCGTCGTATA
>NZ_BDHD01000868.1:0-466 GCF_054786075.1 Treponema sp. R6D11
CCGTCATAAGTTACCGGCCTGAACGCCGCGCCCCGGACTATCGGCGGGGAAAGAAAAAAGGCGCCCCCTTATTCTTCCCCCCTACCCCCAAAAAAACCAAACAACCGCCCAAATTTTTCGTCGGCCAGGTTTTTTTTTTTCCCCCCTGTTTCCCTAATAACCCCCCCCCTTTAAAACCCGGCTTTATAGTTACAAGAAAAAGAACCCCAACCCCAAAAAGAGGAACAGCCCCGCTTCTTCCAAAAAAACCGCCGTAGAAATCCTTTTACGCGCCCTATTAAACGCCGCCGAAGATACCGGTCTTACAACAATTGTCGCAGGCGGCGGCGTTGCGGCTAACAGCTACCTTCGCTCGTGCCTCTCCAAGCAGAAACACCTCAACTGCATTTTCCCCCCTCTTTCCCTCTGCGGTGACAATGCCGCCATGATAGCCGGCATCGGGTATCAGTACCTTGTTAGGGGAGAG
>NZ_BDHD01000869.1:0-465 GCF_054786075.1 Treponema sp. R6D11
AAAAATACCGTTACATTTTGGTTGCCGAGTTTCAGGATACGAGCCTTATTCAGTATAAATTGTTAAGGTTTCTTGCGGAGAATGAAAATGCCAATATTTGCGTAGTTGGCGATGACGACCAGTCCATTTATTCATGGAGAGGGGCGAATTACGAAAACTTGCTGATGTTCGAGAAAGATTTTCCGGGACGGATAGAAATTAAACTGGAACAAAATTACCGTTCCACTACCACAATTTTAGATGCGGCAAATGGAGTAATTTCGCATAATACAGGCAGGAAGGATAAAAATCTTTGGTCGCCAAAAACAGGCGGCAAACCAATAGAATTATTTTTTCCGCAAAACGAAACTGACGAAGCTAATTTTATCGCTTCCCAAATAAAAATTTTAATGATAAGGGAAGATTACAAATACCATGATTTTGGCGTACTTACAAGAACAAATGCCCTCTCCCGTAATATTGAAG
>NZ_BDHD01000870.1:0-465 GCF_054786075.1 Treponema sp. R6D11
GTAGTAACTGTTGCCCAGCGAATGTCCGACGTATACGCCGTGGTGCGGGGAAATGTTTCTTGCCGCTATAGCAAGGACAAAGGCAAGGGTGCGCCTGTAGATCATCGCCCCTTCCGGCGAGTCTACGGGAATTGGCTCGACGTACGCGTTGACGAGGAGGGAAGTGCCGAGCGGGCGGATTTCGTTGTTTACTTTTACAGCCGCGATTTCATTGGCGGGAATTCCAAAATTTTCGAAAAACGCGACAAGGTTAAAGTGATCCTTATCGCCGGCCCTTCAAGCTCTGGAAAAACGACAAGCGCGAAAAGGCTTTCCATAGAACTTATGGTGTTGGGGCTTAAACCCATCGCCGTAAGCCTGGACGATTATTACAGGGGGACGGCCTCCACCCCGAAAGACGAAAACGGCGAACCTGACTACGAATGTCTTGAAGCGTTAGACGTGCCTTACCTAAACGAACAGTTG
>NZ_BDHD01000871.1:0-465 GCF_054786075.1 Treponema sp. R6D11
GCAAGATCCGAAGCGGCGAACAAAGAATAACTTAATTTAAAGAGATAAAAAAAAGGCTGTCCGACGGACAGCCTTTTTTATTTGTTAGCGTTTATTATTTATATTCGCCTTCAAAACCCATATTTTTCTTAAGAATTTCTATAACTTTGTGCGCCGCCGTTTTTGCGTCATGCTCCGGAACTTTTCTTTGTCTGTTAAGCGATTCTACAAAGCAATCGGTAATGGATTTATATATTTCCGGCAGTTGATAGAACACTACCGCAAAATTAATGCCTGAGTGTTTAAGGATTGTAAAAGAGCCGTAACTTTCGTTGGGTTCTTTTGCTATCATTATTTTTGATTGATTTTTTGCGGTGATAATTTCCAATTCGGCAAAACGTTTCGGAATTTTTTCGCCTTCCGCTCTTGAAACAGGTTCTTGGAACTTTATCTGATATGTGTCCGGTTCAACCAGAATATACAATT
>NZ_BDHD01000872.1:0-464 GCF_054786075.1 Treponema sp. R6D11
CCTTAACAGGAAAAAGAAAGCTAATGCCCGGAAATTGGTAAAAAGAAACCGTAAGGGTAAAGGTGAGTATTAACCGTTTTTCCCAAAGAACTCTGTGGGTAGCTTTTTTTACACTAATCTTTATTTTTTCCACGTGTACTACTATATCCCCTGTTAGTTCAAAAAAAGAGCAGCCTTCCGTTTTTACGACAATCGAGAATATTCAGCCGCAGTGGCAGGTTTTCGCTAACGGGATTGATTATTGTTGCGGAAAAATTTCCTCTCCTACTCTTGAGTTTTGGGCGATTAAACTCGATCTTTCCTCGCAAGAACTTGACATTGTTGTTAAAGGCGGAACGCAAACTGACGACCAAACTTTAAGTACAAAAGTTTCCAGTTTTGCGAGGGACAATGATCTTCTTGCAGGCATTAATGTGACACCTTTTGATATTGTCTCCTCAAAAGAAGGGAGAGTTATTCAGAAT
>NZ_BDHD01000873.1:0-464 GCF_054786075.1 Treponema sp. R6D11
GGAAAGGATTGTGCGCTTTTCCCGGATTTTTGCTTATTGCGTGGGCGGCATTTGCGGCAAATTTGTTATTTTCTCCGACTACATATCTTTCAAATGTATAATCGTCCCTCATTTGTGGATGCTGTCCCTTTTTTTCCTTTGCTTTTTGAGTTTTTTCAGTCGTTGCAGGAACAGGTTCGTCATTTTTTTGTTGAGACTGATGAGCTTCAACTTTTTTTGCGGCTTTCCCGACGATTTCCATGTCAAAATCAATATCTTGACCTGAGATTTTCTTAAAAATTGAGGTTATTTGCTTTTTATAATGAAAACTTACCTTGTCTCGGTGAAACGCAGAGGGAATTCCCGCTATAATGGCGGTTTTTCCGTTATCTGTTGTTGAACAACGCAGGTATTTCATATCCGAAAACCAACCGCCGAATTCCTCCTCCCCTAGGTTATTCCGCAGTTGGACGAGGGTTTCTTTC
>NZ_BDHD01000874.1:0-463 GCF_054786075.1 Treponema sp. R6D11
GGGTGTGAACCTCTTAAATTGGCAGGTACTTTTATTTTTGTTCCATTTTGATTTATCTGTACGCCTTTAGATAATAGTTCGGCAATATATTCATCAGTCCATGTCTCCTGGGGCAATGTTTCAGTTATAGTCATTGCGTGTTTTTGATCATCAAATGTAAATCCACTATCTGCATAGTTACTCTATATAGAGTTGTTCCTATACAGTACCATACTCTATTTTTAGAGTCAAGGAAAATGGAACCGGAAACTGAATTAATTTTAGAAAAACTTAAGAAAACCAGAGTTTCAAAGAAAATGTCTCTCTTGAACCTTGCCATTTTTGGAGACGCTTCATCTGCCATGTTTTGAGACTCTACAGCATAGGCAAATCCCGCAGCCGGTACTCGCCCATAATTCCCCATTCCCATCTCTTGAGATTTTTTGCTACAACCTACCGCAAACAAAATCGCCGCAGTTAATAT
>NZ_BDHD01000875.1:0-463 GCF_054786075.1 Treponema sp. R6D11
GTTATATACTATGTATGATTCAACTGTATTTTTTGTCAGTTTTGTGTAACGGAATAACCGGGTATTTACTGCTCTCCGGAAAAGAAGGGGAAACTGAAACCCCAGGGCTTCCGCTTAATACTCCTACTTTTTATCTTGTCTTGGGGATATTAAGCTCCATTACAGGGATTTTAAAATTACTGTCGCCTCTCCCCTCAAGCATTGATGCCGTAAGGGGCGTTCTTATATTTGGGGATTTTATCCCAGCCGCCGCCGGAATTGCAGCCGGAATTGTGTTGCTCTTTGGGCTATACCGCAAAGGTGGGGGTGAAACTGCGGAAAATGCAACGCCTGGAAGTCTGGATCGTATAGGGACAAGCCTTTTGGCTTTAAGAAGACCTCTGGGTTTAGCTTTGTTGGCAGCCGCTTTATTGCATTTTGTTTTTGGAGAAATACTCTTTCTATAATAAAGTCAGATTAATAC
>NZ_BDHD01000876.1:0-462 GCF_054786075.1 Treponema sp. R6D11
GTACCAAAGAGTAAAGCAAAAAACTTACCGCGGCGACAACGAATATGGCGATTACGATTTCCTTAAACTGTTTCATTTCCCTCTCTCATTATTTTGCCGTCCTTAACCTTGGCAAAAAACGCCTGTGATTTTCACGAAGAACTTCCACGTCCACGTGCGTGTAAATTTGCGTCGTGGAAAGATCCGCGTGCCCCAACAACTCCTGTACCGTCCTTAAATCGGCGCCTCCTTTCAAAAGCCCTGTGGCGAAACTGTGCCGCAAAGTGTGCAGATGCGAAGAAGTTCCCGCGACAGCGGCCGATTTCGCGTAATTTTTCCAAATGCCTTTTCTGGAAAGCCTTTTTCCGTTTCTTCCGATAAACAGGGCGCCGCTTTTGTTCGTTTTTCCGGCTAGCTTAGGACGGATGTCCCTTAAATACTCCGTCAGCTTTTCCGCCGCTTCAGTCCCGAAAAGCGTTATGC
>NZ_BDHD01000877.1:0-462 GCF_054786075.1 Treponema sp. R6D11
CTGTTTTTACAGTTCTTTTATGTTTCTTTTTTGTATCTCAGTTATAATGTATTCTACTGTGGCGCAAGATTGCAACGCCATTTTAATTTTTAGCCTGTTGTAAAAAACTCCCGCCATAACAGGAGCTTCCTTCTCTACTCTGTATTCTCTCTCAACAATGGAGGCGATTATTATTTTTTCGTTTAACTCTTTTGGCGTCATAGAAAAAATAGCGGGATCTATATTTTTTAAATTACTAAAAAGATTATCAGCCATTGTCGTAACTATTTTTTCCGCCGGATACTCGCTTGGGAAATAATATGTATCAGGAAAAAGATAGCCTTCCATTGATTGATTAGGTATGTGATACTTGGAGATTATTCCAGTATCATTTGCGGCGGCAAGAAAATCCTGCGCGGAACATACACCCGATTCTTCAATTATTTTTGCCATTTTTTTAAGCGTTACCCCTTCAGGGATAGT
>NZ_BDHD01000878.1:0-462 GCF_054786075.1 Treponema sp. R6D11
CAACTGGCAGTCTACAGACAGGCTGTATTAAAATGGGCATTTGATGGGAAAAATTTTAAATCAATTAAGATGAATCAAATATCAGAGGCTTTTGGAGGTGGAGCATTTAAGAGCACTGATTTTATTCTATCAGGAAAATACCAAGTTATACGAATAGGAAATGTCAGACCAGGCATTATTCGCTATAGTGAACGTCCAATTTATCTAAATAAATTAAACAAAAATGAAAGCAAATATTTGCTTGAAAAAGATGATGTTGTCATAACACTTACTGGAACGAGAAAAAAACGTGATTATGGATTTACTGCTGTTATTGATAAAGAAAACTTGGTATTAAATCAAAGAGTTGCAGCAATTCGTTTTTATCAGGATTATTCACCAAAGTTTTTTTTGTATTATTCATGGACAAATAAATTTAAAGATGATTTTTTTAAAGATGAAACGGGAAATGTAGGTCAAGGG
>NZ_BDHD01000879.1:0-462 GCF_054786075.1 Treponema sp. R6D11
GCCCATATGCCGGACAACCGCCACTACCACTACATGCTGGGCCTGGCGCGCAAGTACCAGCGCGATTGGCAGCCATCGCTGGACCACAACCTGCGCGCCATTGCACTGGCCGGCGAAGACGATGAAGCCAGCCTCTGGAATGGCGCCATCGCGGCCACGGCGCTGTCCGACTGGGCCACGGCGCGCAGGCTGGGGAAGGCCTGCGGCATCCAGGGGCCCGGCGAGCAGGGCACCATCGAGGGTGACTACGGCGTGGCCGTGGTGCGCCTGCACCCCTGGCAGGGCGGCGAGACCGTGTTCATGCGCCGCATCGACCCCGTGCGCGCGCAGTTGCTCAACGTGCCGCTGCCCGAAAGCGGCCATCGTTTCGGCGACATCGTGCTGCACGACGGCGCCTCCACCGGCCAGCGGTTCAACGGCCAGCGCGAAGTGCCGGTCTTCAACGAGCTGCAGCGGCTGGAG
>NZ_BDHD01000880.1:0-352 GCF_054786075.1 Treponema sp. R6D11
TGATTCATCCAACGGAAACGTTCTTTCGCTTGTAAATATTCCGGCAGGTACCGTTACGTTCGGCATTACGGGAAGGGCGGAACAAAACATACTGTTGTATCAGGGCGAAAACGAGGACTTTGAAGGGCAGATACTGTATCTGGAATTAAAATCCCTTTCCGTCACGGGGCGCTTCAGAGCCCCTTCCAACCTTTCAAGCCCCATCGTCTTCGGCAACAACCGCTTTCTCGCGGGTATTAATTCAAACGGCCTGCTTATTACGGACGCGGCGTCCGGCGTATTGCTTGACAATATTCCAGACATAGAAAGAAGCGCCCTTTTGTACCCGGTAAACGACGGTTTTTTCTGCCTT
>NZ_BDHD01000881.1:0-462 GCF_054786075.1 Treponema sp. R6D11
GCAGCCGATGGCGTGGTGATAAAAACGGCGGGGCAGGCAAAGATTGGTCAAGAATTGGAAACGAAATTGGCGGACGGAAAGATAATTAGTGAGATAAAAGAGGTGCAGAAGTGATAGGGGACTGGGCAGAGCTCAAACATGCAACGACACTATTCGAAGCAGAAATTATAATTGCTCTGCTCAGAGAAGAGGGTATATTAGCTAAAAAAGTTGCCCTAAATGATGGCGGGATACGTACGGGAGTTGCGCTGTTCGGCGTGAAAATCCTTGTGCTAGAGGAAGATTTGGAAAAGGCGAAAGAAATCGTCGATGGAATTCCGGAGCAAGAAGAAGGCTCGGCGATAGAAGATGGCAAGTTTTCTTTAAGGCGGGGCGTTACGTGGGTATTGCTATGTTTGGTAGTATTGCCTGCTGTGGTTGCGATTATAATGATGGTATTATATATGTTAGGGAGGATATAAT
>NZ_BDHD01000882.1:0-461 GCF_054786075.1 Treponema sp. R6D11
GGGGAAAAACGACGGCGTAAAAAAACAGGTTGCCAACTTCTTGCTAAAAACAGTAGCTCAGCCGATCGTTTTAAATGTAGACGAGCGCGGAATAAGAATGTCCTCCGACTCAAAAGATATGTACTTTGAAATCGACAAAAAGGCAAAATGGAATCAAGAAAAGGAAACAAAACAAAAGCCAAGAAACTTAAACTTAAAATGAAAAATTACCCGAAAAAAAGAAAAAAAATTATTAAAATGGACAAAAATTTTTTTTTTATTTTTTTAATTTATTAAAAATAATTTTTTTTTTTTTCTATGGAAATTTTTTTGTTTAATTTATATTAAATAACAGACACAACAAAACACAACCCTCAAAACCAACCCCTCTTCGCGCAATAACTTTGCTTTTTAAAAAACCCCCCACCTGCGTATTTACTTCGCTTGCCTTGCTTTTTACGATAACCGCCGCACCGTCAATG
>NZ_BDHD01000883.1:0-461 GCF_054786075.1 Treponema sp. R6D11
GGAGATAATTATTGGACAAATATAAGTCCTTCGTCCTTATTAGGAACAAATAATATTTCTAAAGCTGCCTATGGTTCAGGCAAATTGCTCGTCTTTTCTTCAGACAAAGGAGCGTGGTCAGGTGACAATGGTACAACATGGACAGAGGTGCCGTATATCGACATGACTCGCATGGCATACGGAGCCGGACTCTTTGTTGCCGTTGCCGGTGGTAGTGGTATTAAATACTCAAAGTATCCGTAATATGCTTTGATGACTGTTACCCAAATTCCGTAGTGTAATTTTTAATTTAATGTGCGATTAAGATGTATGCCAAAAACATACTTGATGGGTGGCAGGGAAAAAAATGACTCGACGATGAGTCGAGGCGTTTTTTTCGCTGACAGGACCACAAGTAAAATTTTTAGGCATACATCTTGCTTTCACTTGGTAAAAAAGCTATAACCGTTGAATAGCGAAAG
>NZ_BDHD01000884.1:0-460 GCF_054786075.1 Treponema sp. R6D11
TTCAACTTCCGCGCGGAAGTTAGCGTCTTTTTCCCTAGAAATATAATCTTTTGCGCGTTCGATAATAGCGGATTTTTCCATAAATGACTCCTTATGCCGATGATATACTTTTTTTGAATAAAAATAAAGCGTTATTTCGGTTATATCACTTTACAAAACGCCCAAAAATCATATATATTTATCCTTTATTGTTAAAAACGGAGGTTTAAAGTGTCTAAATTGAAGAGAAGATCTTTCCTTACATTGCTCGATTATTCGCCGGATGAAATTCTGTATTTACTCGATCTTGCGGGGAAACTGAAAGCCGAGTCAAAAAAAGGCAAAATAAAAAGACGCTTCGAGGGCAAAACCCTCGCCCTCCTCTTTGAAAAACGCTCGACGCGGACAAGGTGCGCCTTTGAAACCGCTTTCGGCGAGGAAGGCGGCCACCCGGTCTTTCTTTCCACGAGTGACATTCATC
>NZ_BDHD01000885.1:0-460 GCF_054786075.1 Treponema sp. R6D11
GTGTAAGGCATCTATTATATTGTTTGTTGTTTTTAGTAGCTATACCGATATTTATATATTTTATAAGTTATATTCCTCTTATGATGTTTGATCTCCATGGTAGGAATCCGTTGCAATATTTTTGGAACTGGAATACTGGAATGCTTTCATATCACAATGGGATTAGCCAACCGCATCCCTTCCAATCAGAATGGTGGCAATGGTTATTCAATCTTCGTCCACTTTGGGCATATTCGAATCATGAGTTGATAGGCAGCGGAATGACTGCGGCTATAAGTTTCTTTATGAATCCGATAATATGTTGGGCGGGTACTATTTCTGTTGCTACGCTGCTGCTTATTTCTATTGTAAAACCTGCGAGAACCGAAGTTTTTATTATCTCGGGGTACCTAACTAGTCTTGTGCCTTGGATGATAATTTCTAGAACAAAGTATGCATACCATTATTTTGCGTGTGTGCC
>NZ_BDHD01000886.1:0-460 GCF_054786075.1 Treponema sp. R6D11
ATTTATAACAACATCGCTTTCTGGTTCGTCCGCAATAAAAGCTATTATTGCGCTTGCATCTAAAACTATTTCCATTATGGCGTATATCAGATTAAGATTATTGCCGTTGGTGCCGAAGGCGTTAGTAAAGATTCGCCTGAAAGCAACGTAGTAACGGTTACTAAAGTCACTCCCTTACAAATAGTGTTGTATGAAAACGGCGCATGGTCAGTTGGAATTACTGGTTCCATAACTGGCGGTGTGCCCACAGGTGGCGGCGAGAAACAAAATTTTACAATTGAATTCACTGCTCAAAATTCAGATACATGGTGGAGTGAGTTTACCTTTATCGATGGGAAAAGAAAATATATGCTTATGACGCTTTTTATTTGGAAACCGCCAAAAGATTGAATTTGCCATTATTGACATTTGATAACAAAATGAAAATAATTGGAAAAGAAATCGGAATTACCATATTAGG
>NZ_BDHD01000887.1:0-460 GCF_054786075.1 Treponema sp. R6D11
GGATATCTCCCCCCTTGCCGAATTCTTTCGCCTTTGCAATGCCCGCCGCCCTTTCCCTTCCCGGTTCCGTTATCGCGTTTCCCAAGGCAGATGCTACTTCTAATAATGGTTGTATCTCCCTACACCCCCAAAGCGACCAAACAACGCACGCAAGAAACGACGCCTTAATTAAAATCGCGGTTATTTTTTTTATCGTATTTTTCATATATAACATCCCTTTTAATAATTAACGCGTTGCCCTAATGACGCTTTTTCCCCTGAAATGTCGACTTCAATATTTTTTACAAAATATGTCATGGAAGCGTTATTAGGCATAGAGTTTACCGTTTCTATCGTTGTGATCTTTTCCGTTTTGGACATTGAATTAACTGTCTCAACAATGGCGGAAAGTTCCTGCGCGGAAAAAGAATTTATTGAATTCATCAGGGAAATGCTTTCTTTTTCAGACATGGAGGTTAAC
>NZ_BDHD01000888.1:0-460 GCF_054786075.1 Treponema sp. R6D11
TCGCGCATATAAAAACCGCCATCGGCGGTTTTTTTTTTTAATATTTGCTTTAAAAGTGCCCCTGGGGTGGTTCGGGTTTTTCCGCTTCTTCTCCTTGCCGTAATTGTTTTGGTTGTGTTTTTCTTTCCCCCCCCTTTTTCCACTACCTATGTTTTATTATTTTTTTTTTTTTATTGGCGCACACAATTCCCTTGATAAATTTTTTGGTTGTCGGGGGGGGGGGAGGGGGGCCCCGGGGGGACAGCCTTTTTTTTATTTACAAAAAAACCCCCCCCATTTTTTTTTTTTTTTTGCGGGCACACGGAACAAAAAAAAAAACCGCGTTTAAAGAAAAAATTTTATAGAACCACCAAAAAAATAATATATTTCCCGTTTTGCCCCCCCGCTCCCTCAACCAGTTTTTTATTTATATCCTCCCGCCTCTCCGGCGTGTTCTTCCCCATGTAGAAATCCAGCACCT
>NZ_BDHD01000889.1:0-460 GCF_054786075.1 Treponema sp. R6D11
ATCAAAGGTTATATCGCGAAGCTTGAGAAACACTACCTGGCCAACAAAGAAAAAAACCTCGCCTTCGCCCTTTTAATAGACTTCAAAGAGGCAAGCGAGAAAGAAATCCCTCAGGATAAAGACATTCTTTCAGCCGAAGCGGCCGGTGTCGATGAGCTAAACGCCAAATACGGCGAAATCTTTTATTGCTTCCAACGCAGGCGCGTACATGATGATATAAACAAAAAATACGTCGCATACGAACGCAAACGCGGGGCAATTTTGGAGCTAGTCAATCTAATCAAAAACGGCGATAGAGGCAGCTTCATAACGCCGAAAAATATCGCCCCACTAAGAGATTTCAAATATATAATCGCCCTAGATATCGACACGACGCTCGGCATAGACGTCGCGAAAAAAATGATAGGCTCGATGGAACATCCGCTAAACTCGCCCGTATTATGCGGCGGCAGGGTGATAC
>NZ_BDHD01000890.1:0-460 GCF_054786075.1 Treponema sp. R6D11
TTTATAGGTAGTTAAAAAAGAATCGGGAAATGATTCCTTGCCTAATTTTACATTCGGCCCGATAGTAATGCTGGTCAGCTTGCTTCCCGCAAACGCTTTTTCCCCGACGTTTATTACGCTGTTGGGCAGGGTGATGCTGGTCAGTACGCCGTCGGAAAACGCGAAATTCCCGATGGACGTAACGCTGTTGCCTATGGTAACGCTGTTCAGCCGGTTGTTGCCGAAAAACGCGCTCTCCCCAATAATCGTAACGCTGTCCGGTATGACAACGGTGGTTAATCTATTGTTTGCAAACGCGCGGTCCCCAATGGTTGTAACGCCGTTGCCTATGTCAATTTTTATAAGGTCGTTTCCTGCGAACGCGCTCTCCCCGATGGATAAAACGCTGTTGGGTATGGCGACGTTGATAAGCCCCTTGCCGCGAAACGCCTCTTTCGCTATTGCGACAATGGGCATACCG
>NZ_BDHD01000891.1:0-459 GCF_054786075.1 Treponema sp. R6D11
GAGAAAAAATCGCCGCCACTTCCGCTTAATATGGAAACAAAAGACGATTCCAATTTATTAAGAACTCTTCCAAACGTCCTGCGCGCGAGAGGTTTCCGTCTTTATTTGTCCAATGGCAAACGTTTAGTCGATCTCGTGAAGAAAAAGCGACGGCTGCATCGGCGTTGTTTTTCCGTACATGCGCCTCATTTTGCAGGAAGTAAGATACAGTTCGTCCATCGCGCGGGTTACGCCAACATAAAAAAGCCTGCGTTCTTCTTCAAGTTCTTCGTCCTTTTTTTCCTCTCTGGGGAAAATGCCGTGTTCAAGCCCCGTCATGAGTACGTGCTTAAACTCCAGCCCCTTTGTGTTGTGAAAGGTGATAAGCGTTACGGAATTTTGCGCGTCCTGCGGGGCGTTGTCCCTAAGCGAGCGGTCAAGTTCGATGTCCTCAAGAAAATCCAACAGCCCTTCGATTGA
>NZ_BDHD01000892.1:0-459 GCF_054786075.1 Treponema sp. R6D11
GGTTAAACAACAGGGCAAGCGCACCGTCAAAAGCGTGTTTGCGGTAAGAAGGCGACATAATTCGCGCGCCGTACTTTGTGTTCAATTCTTTGTGGACTAAATCGAGTATCGCTTTGCTGCGAGCCTCGTCAGCAAAACCGCTGATTACCGCCCAACTTTGCGGATTAAGCCAGATGTTCGCTTCGGGGTCGTCTTTTTTCCCGACTGTAACATCGTGCTCTGTAATGCCGCGCACAAAGCGGTCGTCTTTCCAACAGCGTTCTTCTATAATTTTGCCAAAACGTTTTTTTTGTTTTGTCATTTCTTTTTCAGTTGCGGAGTCTTTTTTGAATTTCGCAAAACGGATCATTATCTCGAAAGCGTAGTACAACTGGAGAGCGACAAAGACCGATACGCCTTTTGCTCCAAGACGAAGGCAGTCGTTCCAGTCGGCGTGAAGTCCCGCGGGCAGTCCGTGTA
>NZ_BDHD01000893.1:0-459 GCF_054786075.1 Treponema sp. R6D11
CTATTATTGTTTCAACATCTCCCAATCCTGAAATACGCCTTGCGACATCCATTCTTGAATACGACGAAAAAGATGTTCACGGAAGAAGGGAAATAATCGAATGTTATAAGAAAAAATACGCATCCCACAGCCAGTTGGAAGAATATATCCGTATTTCAAACTTGTCCCAGAATTACCGCGCCGTTCATCAGGCGATTGCCGACTTTGAAAAGCATATAGCGTTTGACAAAGGCAATTTCGTTTACCACCGCACATGGGGCGTCGGGCGAATAGCGAGTATTGTAGGCGATGAAATAAAAATTGACTTTTCCAAAAAGAGAGGTCATGTAATGTCTCTTAAAATGGCGGTTGACGCTCTTCAAACGCTTTCTAGAGATCATATCTGGGTATTAAAAGCTACAAAGAAAAAAGAAGAAATCCGAGAGCTAATAAAAGATAAAGGCGATAACATTGTTAATA
>NZ_BDHD01000894.1:0-458 GCF_054786075.1 Treponema sp. R6D11
GTCGGCAATCATATTATTCAGTATCCCGTAAATCTCGGTTTTAGCGCCGACATCAATACCCCTTGTAGGTTCGTCAACTATAAGAATATCCGGGTTTGCAAACAGCGTCTTGCTTACTACAACCTTCTGCTGATTGCCGCCGGACAAGTTTCGCACAATCTGGTTTATAGACGGCGTTCTTATATTCAAATCCTTGCGGTAACGCTCGGCTTCCCTAATTTCTTTCTGATTATCGATAATCCCAAAGTTTGATATTTTATTTAAACTGGCGTGGGTAATATTTGTTTTTACATCTTGAATCAATACAAGCCCCAAATTTTTTCTGTCTTCGGAAATATATCCTAACCCCGAATTAATCGCGGCGCGCGGTTCTTTAAACTTTTGCTTTTTGCCGTTAATTATTAATTCGCCTTCGCTTCTGTATCCGTAGGAATTTCCAAAAATGCTCATCATAAGCT
>NZ_BDHD01000895.1:0-458 GCF_054786075.1 Treponema sp. R6D11
ATATAGGGGGTTTTATTCCTAGTGTACCCCTGAAAAAAAAGCACTATATATAGCGTACCCACTTGACAAAATTCTTAAAAATAGTGTATATTATAAAAAGAGGGAGGGAATAATTATGCCAGCAGCAAAAAAAACAGCGAAAAAGACAACAGCGAAAAAGACAACAAAAGCAAAAGCAAAAAAGACAACAAAGAAGTAATGTAAAAATGTTGTCGGTCTGTGGATGGTTCTGCCGCCACAGACCGATACATTCCCACCAAAAAATCATTTAAAAAAATTATAAGCTTTTCCAGTAACCCGTCGCATACTCTACCCTCAGGGGGTTTTTAGCATACAACTTAATAAAAAAGTCGGGCGCAAAGATGTAGTATACGGAGTTGCGGCTTATATTTTTCTCTATTTTATAATTGTTCAATAAAATAGCTATTACGTCTATTTTGCTTTGATTTATACAGCAT
>NZ_BDHD01000896.1:0-458 GCF_054786075.1 Treponema sp. R6D11
GTGATGAAGACTTCGCACAATGGTATACCGACATCGTTAAAAAGGCAGAATTGATAGACTATTCTTCTGTTCGTGGGTGCATGATTTTGAAACCCGCGGGGTATGCATTATGGGAAAACATTCAAAAAGAGATGGACGCGCGTTTTAAGGCGACGGGGCATGAGAATGTCTATATGCCGATGTTCATTCCAGAGAGTTTGCTTAACAAGGAAAAAGAGCATGTCGAAGGCTTTGCGCCTGAAGTTGCTTGGGTTACGCACGGCGGCAGCACGCCTTTGGAAGAGAAACTTTGCGTACGCCCAACGAGCGAAACTTTGTTCTGCGAGCTTTATAACAAAATCGTAAAATCATATCGAGATTTGCCGAAATTATATAATCAATGGTGTAGCGTTGTGCGTTGGGAGAAGACGACGCGTCCGTTTTTGCGTTCGCTTGAGTTCCTATGGCAAGAGGGGCAT
>NZ_BDHD01000897.1:0-458 GCF_054786075.1 Treponema sp. R6D11
GGAAAGAGAAAAATAGGTAAAAAACTTACCGCGGTTATTATTTCTGGTTTGGTTTTTTTATTGATTACCAGTTTGCATTTGCTTGGAGTTTTTCATTTTTTGGAATACAAATCCTATGATATGCGGGTGAGGTTTTGGGCGGATTCCATTTACAGCCGTCCTTCCGATGAAATTGCCGTAATTTTGCTGGATCAGGACAGTATTGACTGGGCGCAGAAAGAAAGAGGCTGGGGCTGGCCCTGGCCCCGTCAGGCGTATGCCGAAATTGTAGATTACATGAATATAAGCAGGGCAAAGTCGATAGCCTTTGACGTTATCTTTTCCGAGCCTTCTGTTTACAGAAACGCCAAACAGGACGAGATAATTGATAACGCCGTAAGAAACTTGGAACAAGCCGAAGCGGAAAACGCCGCAAACCCAAGTCCGCGCCCTGTCGGAGCCGCAAGACGCCCCAGAAC
>NZ_BDHD01000898.1:0-457 GCF_054786075.1 Treponema sp. R6D11
GCCTGGTGCCCAGGAAGGATGGACTGCACAAGGCGCTGGGCAAGCAATTGCTGACGCAGATGCGCGGCACCGGCCCCTACGAGCAGGCCGTGGCCATGGCACAGCAGCTGGCCGTGCAAAACGGCATGGTCTCCAGCGACCTGCGCATCTCGGGATCGCCCTCGCTGGCGGCCCTGGTCTCGCTGGTGCGCGAGGGCCTGGGCGTCGCCATCATGCACGGCATGCTGGTGGCGCCGCAGCTCGAAAGCGGGGAGCTGGTGGAGCTGGAACTGCCCACGCCGCCCTCCTTTCGCATCACCACCTGGTACCCCAAGAGCCCGTCACCCGGCGTCACCGACACGGCCCAGGTGCTGCGCCGGGCCTGCAAGAGCTACTGCAAGCGGGTCAGCCCGCATCTGGCGCGGTACATCGGCTAGGGCGCGGGTGCCGGCGGCGGCGCCTGCCCGGGCGACCCCGG
>NZ_BDHD01000899.1:0-346 GCF_054786075.1 Treponema sp. R6D11
CAAAGGACACAAAGGGGAAAAAAGCGTGAATGATTAACGCAATATGTCTCTACATACTAACTTCTGCAACTATCAGTTGCAGAAGTTCATTTACTTGGTTTATTTTACACGCTTGTATTTTTTCTTTTTTTGTTTCCTCGGCATCCTTGTTTTCATAAATGAATCAACAGTCATTCTGTTTACACCGAATATCCTCCCAATAGCACTTTTTGAAGTATGTTTATCAAGGAGTGTTTGTATCTCTTTTTCATTTCCTGAAAGTTTTACATGGGATGATTTCCTGCCCATGGGACGCCCAAGTATAACTCCTTCTGCTCGTCTACGGGCGAGCGCCTCTTTTGTCCGT
>NZ_BDHD01000900.1:0-456 GCF_054786075.1 Treponema sp. R6D11
ATATAACGCCGCGCTACAAGCGAAACCCCCTAAAATTCCCAGGGGTTTAAAAGGTTAATTCCCTCGATATCCTCAAAATCTTTTGTGTTTCTTGTAACAAGAAGCGCGTGGTTAGAAATCGCGCAGGCCGCGATTAACGAATCCGCGACGGGAAGTTGCCGTCCCGTTAAGGCGCGGATTTTTCCCCATTCGATAATCACTTCCGTATCAATTTCGATAATCCGCCCGTTAAACCATTCTGGTAATTTCGCGTATAACCAAATTGATAAATCATGCTTCTTCTTGCCCGCGGACAGTTTTTCAACCCCATAACATAATTCTCCGATTGTGATTACCGACAAATACATGTCTTCCGATTGTATTTGTTCCGCGAATGACCTTACATTTTGGCTGCAATTTGCCTTTTGTAACTCTGAAATCACGTTGGTGTCCAGAATGTATTTCACAGGTTAACCT
>NZ_BDHD01000901.1:0-346 GCF_054786075.1 Treponema sp. R6D11
AGATTCCTTCAGTTCCGCAATGGCCTTTGTCTTGTTCGGTTGAATTTTTTTCGCTAATATCGCCATATATTTCTCCTATTCCTGATCTCTTATGGCGACCCATACGCCGGGCCCCATCGTGGACGCAACCGATACCGATTGGATAAACTCGCCCTTAACATCCGGCGGCCTTTTGCGCTTAATTTCGGTTACCACCACGTTAATATTTTCCGCGACTTGTGCCGGTTCCATCGAAACCTTACCGACGACAAGATGAACAACGCCCGTCTTGTCCGCCCTGAATTCAACGCGGCCTTTTTTAAGCTCTGCCAACGTGCCTTTAAGATCGAAGGTGACGGTTCCCGTC
>NZ_BDHD01000902.1:0-455 GCF_054786075.1 Treponema sp. R6D11
GTAAGAAGCCTTGCGTAAAGATAATCATTATAACTTTCGCGCAAAACCTTGTCTTCAATAATTACCTCGTCAAGTTCCGTCAAAAAAGTGGTGTGTCGGCAGTGGTCCGACCAGTACGTGTCCAGCACGCGGATTTCCGTAATAGTCGGGTCGCGTTTTTCACTGTTCTTAAAATAATCCTGACAAAAGAGAATATCCTGCGTATCCATCGCCAAATTCATCGTTACGCGCAATTCGTCAAGCCGCAGTTTTGAAAGGGAAATAAAGCCATGAATATTTGACACATCATTGGGCCTGTCGTATTTTTGAATGAGGGTTTCCGGTTTTTCAAGGGACGCCTCCCTGCTTTCCACGGGGTTTATGAGCCAAGATTTAATCTTATTGAACTCGTCGTCCGTAATATTTCCGTACAAGGCGAAGATTTTTGAAGAGTGGATTATGGGCCTTTCTTTTCC
>NZ_BDHD01000903.1:0-453 GCF_054786075.1 Treponema sp. R6D11
GTGGTGCAATGAAGAAACATTGGGAACTGAATTTGATTTTTCCGCCGCCATTACTGAAAATATTACGCTTTATGCGGAATGGTTTAGGGGGCAGCCATGATAGAAACCGAAAACGACAAACAAGATCGGGTCGTGGATTTGATGAACCGGCTGCTTGACCAGACGTACCGTGTCATGGCGCTTGCCAAAGAAAAACAGACGAACATCGAATGTGTGGTTTATACCGACCATGAAGGAAACGACGCTTTAGTCCTTGTCTACGACCACAAAACCGTACAGATGACAAGCACGACGACCTTTGACAGTTTGGCGAAGGAACATCTGGGCGATCCCGACTTGGGACCCATAATTTCTTATTATAATAAAATCCAATTTGAACACGCAGTACCCGCCGGAACGGACATAAAAATACCCGTTCTCACGAAAAAAGCCCAGAACCAGAACAACAGGATA
>NZ_BDHD01000904.1:0-453 GCF_054786075.1 Treponema sp. R6D11
CCGTTGTATTTATATACCTTTAAATTTAACTGCGGAGCAGGAGTGGAGATTGTTACGGCTTCGTTGAAAACGACGTTAATGATAATTTCAGAGTCCAAACCGTAATCGCCGGCCTTATTGCTTGAATTTATACTTGATACCGTTGGACTTGCCGTATCAATACCTATGTTCTTTCCTTTTGCAAGAGTATATTGTAAATCCGCATTATTTGAAGCTATGGGAATTCTGCGAAGATAATAAGCGTTACCTGGGCCTTGTGTGCCTTCGGTATGACCGCTGTTTCCGTTCGTTATCCTTATCTCTTCCGATCCCGCCGTCCATGTAAACGGATAGTTAGCCGCTTCCCAGTAGTTTCCATTAAGTGTTACGTTAAGCCCTGAAACATCAAGCCAATCCGGATCTACGGCATTTTGATTTGCGCCTATGGTATATCTAAAATACTGCCGCGTATTC
>NZ_BDHD01000905.1:0-453 GCF_054786075.1 Treponema sp. R6D11
TATCATAATTTGGGCAACGTCCGCGAAGAACGGCTTACCCTTGAAAACGCCATTCGCGCCTACGACCTAGCGAAAACCGAATCTGTGCGACGCCGCCTTAACCGCGTGGACACCCACTACCGGTACGCGAACCTGCTCACCAACAACAGGGAATTCTTCCCCGCCGAAGAACAGTTCGTAAGGGGCATCGATCTTTACGAAGATTTTGTTACAAGGAATTTAATCGCGCCAGGACCGCAGTTAGGAAAGCTTTACGCAGGACTCGGCGATTTAGAATATTTTGTAAAATCGGGCAACATACAGGCCGCCCTTGACAACTACCTCAAAGCCGAAAGATACTGCTATGCGCCGCCTGAAATCCAATACCGCATGGGATCGGCCTATTACCAGCAGGAAAACTGGGGGAACGCCCTCAATTACCTTTTCAAGGCGGCCGCGGACACGCACTATAAC
>NZ_BDHD01000906.1:0-452 GCF_054786075.1 Treponema sp. R6D11
ATATGTTCCTTGATGACACCGCATGTAACCTTGCTTCCATAAATCTTTCGGTGTTATACGACAAAACAAATAAAGCATTTAATGTTGACGGATACCTTCATGCGATTGATATTTGGACTACAATTCTTGAAATCTCCGTAGTAATGGCACAGTTCCCATCTCCTCGTATTGCCGAGCTTTCTTATCAATATCGCACATTAGGTCTTGGTTACGCCAACTTGGGAACGCTTCTTATGATCATGGGGTTTGCCTACGATTCGGATCAGGGCAGGGCGGTAGCCGGAGCTCTTTCCGCTCTTCTTTCAGGAGAAGCCTACGCTCAATCCGCCCGCATGGCGGCTGAACACGGAGCGTTTGCACGTTACGGTGATAATTCAGAGAATATGCTCCGTGTTATACGCAATCACAAACGGGCGGTAAACAACGCTCCCGACGGCGAATATGAGGGGCTT
>NZ_BDHD01000907.1:0-452 GCF_054786075.1 Treponema sp. R6D11
CAGTGAACGCGCGCCTGGCCAGCGCCATCGACACACCCACGCCGTTTGTGGAACGCCTGGTGCATTTCTGGTCGAACCACTTCGCGGTCTCGGTGGAAAAGCCCGTGGTGCTCGACCTGGCCGGCGCCTACGAGGCCGAGGCCATACGCCCGCACGTGCTGGGCCGCTTCGAGGACCTGCTGCTTGCCGCCGTGCGCCACCCGGCCATGCTGGTCTATCGGGCCCAGGCCCAGTCGGTGGGCCCCGCCAGCCCCGCTGCACAGCGCGCCGCCCGGCGCAACCCGGACAAGACACGCGGCCTGAACGAAAACCTGGCGCGGGAAATCATGGAGCTGCACACCCTGGGCGTGCGCAGCGGCTACACCCAGCAGGACGTGACCGAGTTCGCCCGCGCGCTCACCGGCTGGAGCCTGGGCAATGACGCTGGCAGCCCGGCCGCCGGCTTCCAGTAC
>NZ_BDHD01000908.1:0-452 GCF_054786075.1 Treponema sp. R6D11
TACCCTTTGGCAGTATCCGTTCATCGGCGGTTTTAATATGAGTGGGAGGGGCGGGCATTTCCCCCCCGCGGCCGGCGGGGGGATAGGGAAGCGGGTTTTTTTTCCGGCTTTTCTCGGCCGTGGGAATTACCAGAAAAAAAAAGGGGGGGGCCCAAGCTGCGCTGGGCCTGGGGGTTAATAAAATTTTACAAAACCCAAAAAAGAAGGGGGAAATTTTATAAAAATAATCGCAGAGAAGGACGAAAAAAAAAACCCCCCCCCCTTTTTTTCTTTTTACCGTAAAAAAAAAAAACCACAAGCACTTAAAAAACTATAAAAAAAAAAAAAAAACACCCGGGCGAGACATAAAAAAAAAAAAGAAAAAAAAAAAAAAGGGAAAAAAAAGTGCAAAAAAGATAGAAACGCGCCCCTGCCAAAAGCCCCGCCGCAAGACCCACGCTGAAACATACGGC
>NZ_BDHD01000909.1:0-451 GCF_054786075.1 Treponema sp. R6D11
TTATCGATCATTTCCCTTAGGATTTTTATGTCAATCTCGGTATAAGCGGCTATTTAATTCAATACCACAAAACCACAACCCAGTTAGGCACCGTCGGCATACCTTACGATTGGTTTACCTCTCCCGACAGCGCGGCGGAATTGGTATTGTTACCCAAGGGAAAAAATTGGCCTTATCTGTCCGTATTTTACATAGACGGCAAATTCAGCCATTTTAGGCTGTATCCGCATTGGCAAAAGAGCCATCAGACATGGGGAGTAACCCCTCTTGGCGCCGATGTAAGCAAACACTTTCAGGAACGGGAATCCTTTAAATTTGATTATTGATGTCTGTTACTGAAGTACCGGACGAGCTTGTTCAATATATAAAAACAGGTTCAAAATTCATAATTGCCGGCCATAAAGAACCTGACGGAGACTGCGTAGGAAGCCAGCTTGCCCTGCGCAGCGCC
>NZ_BDHD01000910.1:0-450 GCF_054786075.1 Treponema sp. R6D11
ATTTTTATAATTTCTTCGTCAGGTTGTTCGGCAAATTCGATTGCGTCTACCGCTTTTTTTAACTTGTCCATAAAAGCGTCCCAGTTTTGCATAACCATACTAAAACCGCCTGCCGCCTGATGTCCTCCGCAGTCGATAAAAAGATTTCCGCATTGTTCAAACAAAATTTGAACATTGTATCCTCTTGTTGACCTTATTGATCCTGTGCAAATTTCTTCGCCTACGGAAATCGCCATTGCAGGAACATTAAAAGTTCGTGAAGCCCGTTGAGCCATCAGCCCTGTAACTCCCTTATTAATTTTATCGCTGTAAACCAGAACAAACTTTTTTTCGTATTCATCAAAACTTTTATAAGCCATAGGCTCGATAATCGCCCAAATTTCTTCTTCCAAGTCTTTGCGTTTTTCATTCATCGACGCTAATTCGCTTGCGAGGCGTTCTCTTTTTAAT
>NZ_BDHD01000911.1:0-450 GCF_054786075.1 Treponema sp. R6D11
GTATATATGTCCAGCAAATATAAAGTCTTGTCAGCGTGCGTTTCTTTATAGGATCATTATCAGGCAATTTAAGAAATTTTGCTTCATAGTATTTCAACAGCTCAAGTGATTTTTTTAGCAACCCCTGGCATATATATGTGCGCAAATGCATATCCGCAAGAAATTCCACCTTGTCAAAAGCATCCTCAGGAGCTCTGTCTAAAATTTGCGCCGCATACTTTGCGATATCCTGCGGTATTTGGGTAGTTAACGCGGCTAAAATTAAAAGTATTGATTTATAATCCCCGGTCTTTTCATAGTACGACATAGCGTCAATTTTAAAACCGTTACGAGCGCACCAATTACCAGAAATAGCGTAGGTTTCTTTTTTTTGTTCTTCCGGAATAATATCTTGCTTTGTAGTCAAAAATTCCAAAAACAAAGGGTGAATAAGGTACGCGTTGATAAAAT
>NZ_BDHD01000912.1:0-450 GCF_054786075.1 Treponema sp. R6D11
TTTATATTATTAAATATTTTTTTTTTTTTTTTTTCTTTATTGTATTGTTTTAATTATCAGTATTTATTATCCCAGCGCCTTCAATTGTTTGTAGTAATAAAATATAAAATAAGAAAGATATTTTTTTTTTTTTATTATAAAAAATTTAGACAAAGCTTGCTTTTTGCATACCTTTTTGAAATATTTTACTCAAAAAAAACGAATAGGAAAAAGTGTTGGATAATACAAAAGAACTAACAAAAAACGGTGCGCAAGACCTTTCACCGGCGAATGGCAGGAACGGGTTGCGGGAGAAAAAGCCGAAGACGTATGTGCAGATGTTTTTAGCTCAGCTAACCGAGCCGATGATATACATATTATTGATCGCGATGGCGGTTTCTATTTGGGAGCATTCCGTTGGCGACGCCTTCGTTATACTGGCGGTTATCCTGCTCAATGCGATTATAGGGG
>NZ_BDHD01000913.1:0-449 GCF_054786075.1 Treponema sp. R6D11
CCTCTAGGGTGTTGATGACGACGGGGACGTCGGGGCTTAGGGTTACCCCCTCCAAGGCGCAGTAGAGTTCCCTTAAAACGTCGGGATTACTGAAGACGAATGAGAAAACGCTGTTTTTGTATTTCTTGTTAACATTTTCCATAAAAACCTCGCAAAGATAAAGATAAAACCTTCAAAAGAAAGTTCACCTATATATATGCGCGTAGATGTATTTTGCTTGCCTTTAGCGGCGAAAAAAATGAGATTTATGCTTAAATTTTTTAATAAGAGAAAATATTCCCTGTATTACTACAAGCCGACTTATGCAAAGCCCTGCTGGTGATGTTGCCGTTTACCCCCATTTCAATTAAACTTAACAAATTATGAGTAACGGCGAAAGTTCCTTTGCTACTCTCGGCATAGAGGCGGTATTAACGGAAAAACTTAAAGAACGCTCCATCGAACAGCCC
>NZ_BDHD01000914.1:0-449 GCF_054786075.1 Treponema sp. R6D11
ACCGCAACCCCCCTCACCTTTAATATAGATCAAGATATTAACTGTGCTCCGCAAACATTGAATATTGCCAATGTCAAACTTACTATCATTGGTTTTGGCGGAGAACGAAAAATAAACCTTTCTTCCAACGGCGCGCTCTTTACCGTTGGAGCAAGCGGACAGACAGGCATAGAACTGACCATCGGCAATGATGTTACCCTGGTGGGACGCAGAGCGGACGGCAACGGAAGCGAGAACAACAACAATAGCGTAATATACATAGGTGAAAACGGCTCTGTTACCATGCAGGACGGCTCAAAGGTTACCGGAAATGCCACCCAAGGTAGCTTAGGCTATGCGGTATTCTTAAAAGGCGCTAACTCATCTTTTACCATGAACGGCGGAACTATTACAGGAAATAAATCTCTCGATGTCGGCACTATAAGCAGAGGTGGAGGGCTGGGGGTGGA
>NZ_BDHD01000915.1:0-449 GCF_054786075.1 Treponema sp. R6D11
GCAGGTTGAAGGCAGGGTAAAACCTGTTGGAGGACCGAACCCTAATCTGTTAAAAAAGGTAGGGATGACGTGTGACTAGGAGCGAAAGACTAAACAAACTTGGAAATAGCTGGTTCTCCCCGAAATGCCTTGAGGGACAGCCTTATCAAAACCTTAAGCAGGTAGAGCACTGGATGGACTAGGGGGCTTCACCGCCTACCAAACCCAATCAAACTCCGAATGGCTTAAGGCAACTGATGGGAGTGAGACTGCGGGCGACAAGGTTCGTAGTCGAGAGGGAAAGAGCCCAGACCGTCGGCTAAGGTCCCGAATAGCATGCTAAGTGTGAAATGATGTGCCATGGCGCAGACAGCCAGGAGGTTGGCTTAGAAGCAGCCACTCCTTCAAAGAGTGCGTAATAGCTCACTGGTCGAGTCATGACGCGCAGACAATGTAACGGGGCTAAGCAT
>NZ_BDHD01000916.1:0-448 GCF_054786075.1 Treponema sp. R6D11
GATCTCGCGTCGCGGCTTAGCGTTCCCGTAGCGGGATCGGGCGATCTTTATGCGCCGGAGGACGCGCTTAAAATGCTTAAGGAGACGAAGTGCGCGGCAATTATGTTCGCCAGGGGCGCGATGGGAAACCCGTTTGTTTTTTCGCAGACCCGGTCCCTGCTGGAAACGGGCGCGTGGGAGCCGGCCCCATTTTCCGCGCGGATAGCGGCAGCAATGCGCCACTTGGAAACGCTCGCCGCGGACATCGGGGAGCGCACCGCCTGCCTTGAAATGCGGAAACAGTTCTGCGCATACACAAAAGGCGTCGTTGGCGGCGCGGCTTTACGCGAGAAGGCGGTTCACGCGGAAACGGTTGAAGAATACCGGCGGATTGTCGAGGAATTTCATTGATTGTATTTTCCACGCAAATAATATACTATTATGGAAAAACAAAGGTGAGGTATTATTA
>NZ_BDHD01000917.1:0-448 GCF_054786075.1 Treponema sp. R6D11
TCGGTTGTGCGGAAATAGAACTGCGGTCTGTAACCTGTAAAGAACGGGCTATGGCGTCCGCCTTCATCTTTGGCCAGACAATAAATCTGACCTTTGAATGTTTTGTGAGGTGTAATGGTTCCCGGTTTAGCGAGTACCTGTCCGCGTTCAACGTCTTTTTTCTCAATACCTCGAAGAAGAGTACCGACATTATCGCCGGCTTGGGCTTCATCGAGCAGTTTATTGAACATTTCAATACCGGTAATAACCGTTTTCTTTGTGGGTTTAATACCGATAATTTCAACTTCTTCGTTCAGTTTGAGGATACCGCGTTCCACTTTTCCGGTAACGACAGTACCACGTCCCTGAATTGTGAACACGTCTTCAATCGGCATAATGAAAGGTTTATCGGAATCGCGCACCGGATCGGGGAAATAAGTGTCCATTGCATTTAACAGTTCGTCAATAC
>NZ_BDHD01000918.1:0-338 GCF_054786075.1 Treponema sp. R6D11
CACACCAAAATTACATCCGCCAGGCATAGACACCTGCGCATTGTTAAACCGCCCTAATAAAGAGCCGATCAAATAATAAGACGCACGCATCTTGCTCGCCATTTCGTATGGCGCTTTATGTGATGTTATGTGTCTTGAATCTATCTCAATCGTCGTGTCGCTAACTCTGTTAACAACCGCGCCAAGCTCAGTTAATATCCCTAATATTAGCTCAACATCGCGTATGTTAGGCAAATTTTCTATACGGCAAATCCCATCCACCAATAAAGCAGCCGGAATGATAGCAATCGCCGAGTTCTTAGCTCCTGCAATTTCAACTTCTCCATGCAATTTTTTGC
>NZ_BDHD01000919.1:0-448 GCF_054786075.1 Treponema sp. R6D11
CGAGGACGAAACAAACGAATTTCTCTACGAGAACGGAATCGAAGATTATATAAAAGAAATCGGCAGCGAAAAAGCAATCAGCACGCCAAAGTTCATAACATGCGAACGAAAAGGGCGCGACAGAGCCGATAAACCTGAATACAAAGTCAAGCTTTCATGCAGTTTCGTCTTCAACGCAAACGTAAATCTAATCGAGTACTATCATAACTCGAGCTACCTAGAGCATGGTGGCGCGCCAGATAAGGCCCTTCGTTCGGCTTTCACATCTCAAATCGATGGTTATATTAAACAAACAGGCAAATACACTAAAAACGAAAGCAAAATAAATTGGACAGACGTCGCAGATTGCTTGTGTTTCATATCGAGCACATTTTCAACTGTAACCTCATACGAGAACCAGACAAAAAAAGCAATCAACAACAAATTCATTCAAGAAGCGATGACAGAC
>NZ_BDHD01000920.1:0-447 GCF_054786075.1 Treponema sp. R6D11
GTCTTAACACGTATCTATATTTCGGGGACAAACAAAAAAGGCTTGAAAAACATAGTAATCCTATGATATAAATAGGGTATTATGGATATAAGCACAATTTGCGTTCACGGCTGCGGCAAGAAATATGACGCGACAGGCTCGGTTGCCGTTCCGATTTTCGCTTCCGCCACATTTGCCCACCCGGGCGTCGGAAAAAGCACGGGCTTTGATTACTCCCGTTCCCTTAACCCCACCAACGTGCATTTGGAAGATACCGTCGCGGCGTTGGAAGGCGCCAAATACGCCGTGGCGTTTTCTTCCGGCATGGCGGCGGTTTCCGCCCTAATGGAACTGTTTTCGCCAGGCGACCATATCATCGCCTCCGACGACCTTTACGGCGGCACTTTCCGCCTTTTTAAGCTTTTTCTTTACCAATAAAATCGTACATACAAATCTTGTGCGCCATTC
>NZ_BDHD01000921.1:0-446 GCF_054786075.1 Treponema sp. R6D11
GAATTTGACAATACTGTTTGGATTGAAAAATCTTTTGGTGTTCTCAAAGATGGCGGATCTTTGATTGTCTTTAATGATTTTAAAAAAGTTTCAGATATTATAGTAATTGCGACTAAAGCCGGCTTTGAGTTCAAAGATGTTATTGTTTGGGAAAAAACCAATCCAATGCCTCGAAATAGAGAAAGGCGTTATGTGCCGTCTTTGGAGTTGATGATTTGGTTTGTTAAAAAACAAAAAGCCAAATGGACTTTTAATCGCCAAAAATAGTATCTGCTCTCCTTGAAAACAACAGAATCAATATTTCCGACGACTTTGGCAATTCCGTTCTTCATGTAGCATTAAACGAAAGGGCTGATGATAATATAATAAGGACTATAATTAATCAGGGAGCCAGAGTTAATGCGGTTGATTATAACGGAAAAACGCCATTACGCCTTGCCCTTGAT
>NZ_BDHD01000922.1:0-446 GCF_054786075.1 Treponema sp. R6D11
TTCCATAGCCCCTATGCGCTGGCCTTGTTCGCTGGGCTGCTAGGAGGGGCGCTCTGCGGGGCCTTTAACGGTTTTCTGGTAGCCGTTCTGAAAATCCAGCCTATGATCGCGTCTCTGATACTTTTTACATGCGGCCGCTCAATCGCAAAACTGATCACCTACAGCCAGACCGTTTACATTATGAACCCCGTGTATAAATACCTGGGGGTTCAAATACCCGGCATCCCGATAAGGACAACGATTATCGTATCCATTCTTATGGTCGTGATAGTTATGCTTATCGTAAAACTGACAAGCCTTGGGTTGTATATCGAAAGCATAGGCATAAACAGTTCGGCGGCCCGCCTTGTGGGAATGAACTCCGCCCTCATCAAATTCATGACCTTTGTGATCTGCGGCGTATTGGCGGCTGTGGCGGGCCTTATGGGATCGAGCAGTATCGGAAG
>NZ_BDHD01000923.1:0-446 GCF_054786075.1 Treponema sp. R6D11
GTTGCGGAATATTTATGTTTATCTGCTGTTGAAATGGCGTTGCCTGTGCAGGCGAAACGGTACAAAATTTTTTTTCAGAAGATGAAGATACAAGCGGCATTGCCGGCTATGTTGTTTCTTATTTTTTTCTTACTGCAGGTATTGTAAGCATTACTTGCAAGAAAAGCAAAGGAGGCTCCATAGCCGCCGGAATAATCTATGGTTTTTGCGGAATTGCCCTATCAATGGAGAGTTTTTCATTTTTTGTGGATTTGGCTTTTTATTGTTTCATTTCGTTTGCTTTCTGTATAACAATGATTATAGGCGGAATAGTGCAGAAGTCGCAAAGAAATTAGACACACCGAATGTGTAACACAAAAATTTGATAGCCCTACCTACGGAATAAATCTCGGGCATACATCTTGCTTTCACTTGGTAAAAAAGCTATAACCGTTGAATAGCGAAAG
>NZ_BDHD01000924.1:0-446 GCF_054786075.1 Treponema sp. R6D11
AAAATACTTTGACGGCTACCTTAAAACTTTTTCTGCTGATGTTAAAGGACAAATTTTAGTTGTGCTTGCGGCTGGCATGGGTAGTCGTTATGGCGGACTTAAACAGATGGATAAAATCGGGAAAAATGGCGAAGTGTTACTCGATTATTCCGTATACGATGCGGTTAGCTCGGGATTTGAAAAAATTGTTTTTATTATTCGCCACGATATAGAAAAAGATTTTCGTGATTTGGTATTGGCTCGAATGGGGTCAAAAGCAAATTGCGAACTTGCTTTTCAAGACCCCGACAGTTTGATACCTCCTGACATTTTCCGTGCCGCTAAAGAAGTGGGAAGAACCAAACCTTGGGGTACGGGACACGCCTTGCTCTGCGCTGCGGATAAAATTGACGCTCCTTTTACAGTGATAAACGCCGATGATTTTTACGGCAGAGAAGCGTTTGCCG
>NZ_BDHD01000925.1:0-446 GCF_054786075.1 Treponema sp. R6D11
ATATCGGCAAAATCATCGTCGGCAAGACCGGTGTTATCTAAAGCAAGGTCATCTGATGCGAGGTCATCTGACGCGATGTCAGGAGAGGAAGTGTCATCTAACGAAACATCTGCTGACGCTTCGTCTTCTGATGTTTTGTTATCATCAGATGAAATGTCGGCAAAATCGTCCATGGCAAGATCGCCTGCGGTTGTGTCGTCGTCTAACGAAATGCCTGCAAAATCATCGTCGGCAAGACCGGCATCGTCTGAAGCGGCGTCGTTTGAAGCAACATCATCTGTGGCTGTTTCGTCTAACGAGATGTTCGCAAAATCATCAGAAGCAAGATCGGCGTCGTCGGTTTTGGCTTGTTCGTCTGCCGTATTGCTTGTATCAATGTCTATGTCAATATTATCAATATCATCACTGGAAGGCTCTGGCTTATCGGCGGGGTTTTTTTCTTCCCC
>NZ_BDHD01000926.1:0-445 GCF_054786075.1 Treponema sp. R6D11
GTTATAGGGATCGGCGGGGGTGTTTTTGGGTTTTTTTGTTAAAAAAAAGGAAAGGGGGGTGAAAAACTTTTTTTTTTGGGAAACAGCGGGCAAATTTACAATTTATATCAAATCTCCCCCCCCCGCCAGGGGCTCTCTACTCCCAAAAGAGGTGAGTTTTATGCTAAAATTCCTTTTTTTTCTTTGACCCGGAAGGACGGTGGGGGAGTTTTCGGGAGGCGCTCTCTTTTTTTGTTTTTTTGGTTTTTTATAAAAAAGGCTGTAAAATCACCGGTGATGTTACACGGGGGGAGCCCGGTTTGCGTTCGTTCCTTTTGGGGATTTAAGACGGAAGAGGGACCCCTACTCCCCTGTTGGGAAAAAATTTTAACCCCAAACCCTCACATTTAGAAATCCGCTTTAGCTGCGTAACCGCGTGAACCTCCCCCGCCGCTCTGAGGGGTAA
>NZ_BDHD01000927.1:0-445 GCF_054786075.1 Treponema sp. R6D11
CTTATGGTAATTTGAACATTATAGATTGCAGTCCCACCGATACAAAATTGATAATAGGTAATTACTGTTCAATTTCACCTGGGGTTCAATTTTTATTAGGCGGTGAACACCGTACGGACAGTATTTCGACATATCCATTTTTAGTACAATGTTTTGGACATGAAAGAGAAGCGGGTTCCAAAGGCGATATTATCATAGGCGATGACGTTTGGATAGGTTTAAACGCCATTATTTGTACAGGAATAAAAATAGGACAGGGTGCCATTGTTGCAGCAGGCTCTGTAGTTACAAAAGATGTGGAACCTTATGCGATAATAGGCGGAAATCCCGCCAAATTGATAAAATATAGGTTTGAAGAATCAATACGAAAGAAACTTCTTGTAACTGACATAACAAAAATGTTTGATAATTTTACCGAAGAAAATATCGATTCAATATATAAACC
>NZ_BDHD01000928.1:0-445 GCF_054786075.1 Treponema sp. R6D11
TTGGGAGCATTCCGTTGGCGACGCCTTCGTTATACTGGCGGTTTTTCTTCTCCATTCGGTTATAGGGGGCCTTCCAAAGGGGAACTATGTCTTTTATACAACTGACGCCGCCGCCGCGCGGAAGAGAGTAGTTGTCGGTGGTGGCCGCGTCCTCAAAAAAAAAAAAAAGATTATAGAGAGCGGTACGCCGGTCCCACCCGACAGCACAGTAATTTTACCCTCCTCAAAAAAAAAAAAACTTTTTTTGACAATCTTGTACTGGAACGCATCGACTTAATTGTCGCAGACAACATGGCCGCTTACTATTACACGAAAAAAAAAAATAGCCCTTTTGAGATTGCAGGGGGGGGGGCATGGGGCAATTAAATGGGGTTTTATAAAAAAAAGGGAACCGACGCTTTAACCGCCGCAATTGACAACGCCCTTGATGAATTGTTTAAGGACG
>NZ_BDHD01000929.1:0-445 GCF_054786075.1 Treponema sp. R6D11
GAGGAAGAAATCCAAAAAATCTGGATTTTACGCAAAGTTATCAATCCTATGGACGACATCGAAATTATCGAATTGCTGGTTGACAAAATGAAGAAAAGCAAGAATAATGAAGCATTCCTAAGATCCATGAACACTGGAACAGGGGGCATGGATTAGTCCTTAAACCGCATAAGCGGAGTTGGACAACATTTGGAGGATAAAATGAGAGACGGAATACACCCAAAGTACGAAATGACAAAAATCACCTGCGCCTGCGGAAATGTGATAGAAACACGTTCCACCACAAAGGACATAAAGGTTGAAATTTGCTCATCTTGCCACCCTTTCTTTACCGGCAAACAAAAACTTGTAGACACAGCCGGACGCATTGAAAGGTTCAGGAAGAAATATAACATTAAAGAGTAAACTTGCGATTTTGCCGTAAAAGTCGTATATTGAATATAGG
>NZ_BDHD01000930.1:0-444 GCF_054786075.1 Treponema sp. R6D11
CGGCAAGGGCTTTTTTCTCCCTTAATAAATCGTCAAAAGAATAATAAATTTTTCCGTCTTCTCTCTTTTCAACCTGTGGGCTTGATAACGCGCCTATGTCTTTTATCACCCTGTCGGCGGCGAAATTAATATCTTTCGGGCGGTTTTGTTCGTCATAAGTAAACAAACTTGACGGTTCAACGTTTATGGGATTTTCCCATATTTTACTAAAGCCGTGTTTCTTAAAATTGGAAAGTATTATGTTTTCGTTTTCTTTGCTTTCCATGTATTTTCGTACTGCGGGAATTACCCAGAATAAAATTGAAAAAACGACGGGGATTACTCCTAGCGCGACGCAAATAATTAGATTCGGGTTTACAAAAAAATTATCCATAATTAAATGAGTAAATGCGTACAGATATGAAGACGCCTGATATTGAACATCGGAAACAAGATGCCCTGAAT
>NZ_BDHD01000931.1:0-443 GCF_054786075.1 Treponema sp. R6D11
GTATTAAATATAGCATCGCTTTCGGATTAGTATTGGGTATGGCGTGTTGAATAGGAATATAGAAGAAATAGCGATGATCGCGACTAGAGAAAGTAAAAGAATATATGCGTTTTTAATACTAACGCTGCCGTTTGCTATTGGGCGATGTTTTTTTGTCGGATGTTTCTTATCGCTCTCGACATCACGCAGATCGTTTAGGATATATACGCAAGAAGCTGTTAGGCAAAACAAAACAGGGCTTAAAACTGAGAGCCAGAGTGCATTCGATTCGAAAACTCTGCCGCTGAATATGAGCGCGGCGAATATCAAAATGTTCTTAATCCAATGCTTTGGTCGCATTAGTTTTATGTAATTTTTCAAGACTTTTCTCCTTTGAATTATGAATAGATTATATAAAAGAGATTAAAATTTGTCAAGATTGAAAGTTTGTGTGTAAAAGGCTT
>NZ_BDHD01000932.1:0-443 GCF_054786075.1 Treponema sp. R6D11
ACGCGGCCCTGGTGGTGCGCGAGGACCTGCGGCCCGGCGACGCCATTCCCGGCCCGGCCATCATCGCCGAGCGCAATGCCACCACGGTGGTCGAGCCCGGCTGGCTGGCGCGGCTCACGGCGCTGGACCATCTGGTGCTGGACCGCGTGGTCGCGCGCAAGGCCGAGTACGCGGCCGGCACCTCGGTGGACCCGGTGCTGCTGGAGGTCTTCAACAACCTGTTCATGAACATCGCCGAGCAGATGGGCCTGCAGCTGCAGAACACGGCCTACTCGGTGAACATCAAGGAACGGCTGGACTTCAGCTGCGCGCTGTTCGACGCCGAGGGCCATCTCATCGCCAATGCGCCGCACATGCCCGTGCACCTGGGCTCCATGGGCGAGAGCATCCAGACGGTGATCCGCAAGAACGCCGGGCGCATGGCCCAGGGCGATGTCTATGTG
>NZ_BDHD01000933.1:0-333 GCF_054786075.1 Treponema sp. R6D11
GCCCACTGTTCATAAAAAGTTTGGTGAGCCTATTGCACTTTTGGCTGGGGATGCGTTGCAGTCGCTAGCGTATGAAGCATGTTTAGAGAGCCAAGTTAATCCTTATATTGTTTTGGAATGCATACAGACGATATCTGTTGCTTCGACTAAGATGGTTAAGGGGCAAGAACTTGACATATTTGGTGAGAACTATAACTTAGATGAGCTGGCTAAGATGAATTTGCTTAAAACTGGTGCTTTGATAACGGCTAGCGTCTGGGTTGGTGGGATTGTTGCAGGAGCAGATGTTGAGCAATATGAAAAGTTGGGGACGTTTTCAAAAAACATTGGGCT
>NZ_BDHD01000934.1:0-442 GCF_054786075.1 Treponema sp. R6D11
ATATCAACATATTCCAACGCCGGGTGTTCTGCCGCGATAATAGCCCCTGAAAGCAAGTTAGCGTGGTTATTATGTGTTATTTCTACTCGAGATTTAGTTAAAGGCACTTTTCCAAGATCGGGAATGGAATCAAGCGTTAATACGGGTATGCCAAGGCTTGTAAAGTACCGTGAAAGATTATGATTGATATGCTCGTCATATTGATAGTATCGCCCGGCGATAACCACGGCGAATTTTCCTTGACGTTCAACATCTTCGATTATCTTTTTGCCGTTATCAACTAAATTGTTGTTAAATTCTTCCAGAGCTTTTTCCGCTTGTTTAATTGCCGCCATAACTGTTTTTTCGGGTATGTTAAATGTTTCTTTCATAAAACGGCAAAGCTGGAAATGCATATCTCTTTTTGAGAACCAGTGGCAAATAGGCGTATCAAAAGGAATGT
>NZ_BDHD01000935.1:0-442 GCF_054786075.1 Treponema sp. R6D11
CAATAGTAGCAAATCGGCGGGTTTTAATAAAGGGTTTATGGGCCAATTTTCCCCTGTAAAGGAGACAAACCCCTCAAGGGGGGCAAGAAAAGGCGTGCCCGTATTCGCCCTAAAATCGAAGGCTGAATGGAAACTTAACGCGCCATTTTTCGGGGCTTTTCGCCTACCAAACGAGCTTGTAAAAATTTTCTGATGAAACGGGGTCCTAAAGGGTTTACCCCAACACAGCCAGTACCGGTATCTCCTCCCCAATAACTCGCCCGACTTTTTGGGGTCTCACCTCGCCAACCCCCTGGAGGCGGTTTTTTTCGCATGGCACACCTGGGGCGCCGCCCGCCTCGCCCCTTTTTTTTTCCGTGTAGCAGGCGCGGTTTTTTTTTTTCGTGGGGACGGGAAACGGCGTCTTTTAAAAAAAAAAGACGTGGCCCGCCGTAACAAGTTC
>NZ_BDHD01000936.1:0-442 GCF_054786075.1 Treponema sp. R6D11
CCCAACAGGGAACTGTTACGGCGGTTGGACCTGGGCCGGGAAAAAAAAAAAAAACTGTTAAAAAAAGAGATAAGGTAATGTAAGAAAAAAAAACCGGGAACCCGAGTAAAAATGACGGGGAAGAAAAACCGAATTTTAAAAAAGAGGGTATTTTTTGTCTTATTCACATACAAAGCTGCCGGCCAGCGAGCCAGTGTGAGTTTTGGTGGGGGGCGCGTCTCTCATAAAAAAAAAACAAAAAATAATAAAGAACAGAAATTAAAAACAAACAAAAAAAAAAAAAAAAAAATAAAAAAAAAAAAAAACTGGCTCCTCGTTAAAAAAAAAAAACACAGCAAAAAAAAAAAAACCCCCCCCCAAAAAAACAAAAACCCCCCAAAAACACAAAAAACCCCCCCCCCGCCGCAAACACAACCGCCGCCGTTACGCAGAGGCCGACATC
>NZ_BDHD01000937.1:0-442 GCF_054786075.1 Treponema sp. R6D11
ATATATAGCCAAATCCCTGGTGGACGACCCGTCTCAGGTGCAGGTTAACATCGTAGAAGGCGAAAAAGCCACTATTTTGGAACTGCGCGTGGCGGACGGCGACATCGGCAAGGTAATCGGCAAGCACGGCAGGATAGCCAAGTCCATAAGGACCGTTCTTCAGGCCGCCGGCGCAAGGTCTGGAAAGCACACAGTATTAGAAATTCTGGACTGATTGCGAGTGACCGAAAAGTTCATTATTGGACTGGCAGGAGCCCCTTTCGGAGTTAAGGGTTTTATAAAAATCCGCCCCTTATCCGGCGAAATCGATCATCTCTTAAAATTAAAATCGGTAGTCGTCAGCAGGGACGGCATAGAGCGCACGCTTAAAATTGAAGAAAGCGCCCCCGCTTTGCCCGACGTGGTAATGGGTTTTGAAGGCATTGACAGCCCCGAAAAAGCG
>NZ_BDHD01000938.1:0-442 GCF_054786075.1 Treponema sp. R6D11
ATTAAGATGTATGCCCAATAAAATACTTGAGGGGTGGCGGGGAAAAGAAATGACGCGACGTAAGTCGCGGCGTTTTTTTACCCGACAGGACCCCAAGTAAAATTATCGGGCATACATCTTGCCTTCACTTGGAAAAAAGTTTCAATATATATAATCTATTCAAATCCCACTGGACAAAATTTTAAGTTTAAATTACACTAAACCCATACATGAATCCCGTTGAAAAAACCCTTCTTGAAAACATCAATAACCCGAATTCATTGTTCGTTTTTCCAACAGACATAGCGGTTTCAAGCTGGGCGGATCATATACTGCGACTTAACGGCGGCACTGTCGCTATGAATAAGTTTATCGCTTGGGACGAATTTAAACAGAATTCCATAAAGTCTAAAGTGCAGAATAAAAAGAGTATTCCTTCCGTCCTTAGAAAAATATTCGTAAG
>NZ_BDHD01000939.1:0-441 GCF_054786075.1 Treponema sp. R6D11
TTGTAAACTCTTGGCACTCTTTTATTTACATTGCAGGTTATCTCATATGGAATAGTGCCTGTAATTTTTGCCAGCGCGGAAGCGTCATGCTCCAGATTGCCGAAAATGACAGCGGTGTCCCATCTTTTAACTTTCGTCTTCTTCCCAAGCTCCACACAACATTGATCCATGCTGATTCGCCCGACAATCGGATAAAACTCCCCTTCGATAAGAACTTGCCATCTGTTGCTTGCAAGACGCGGAAGTCCGTCGGCATACCCGACAGAAATAACGCCTATTAGCGTGTCTTTTTCCGCTATCCATGTTCTGCCGTAAGAAACAGAGCCGCCTTTTTTTATTTTTTTTATTAAAACAACTGAGCTTTGCAGTTCCATTACAGGCGAAACTGTTAATTTTTTAAATTTGGACAATTTTTTTAATTGATCAAGCGGTGCTGTATAT
>NZ_BDHD01000940.1:0-330 GCF_054786075.1 Treponema sp. R6D11
CGTCGTAATTAAAATCGCCTGCAGGCGTTCCGCCGCTCCGCCGTAAACCGCCGCCGCCACGGAAAACCCCTCATCGATTTTTTCTCCGCTTACTTCAAAAAGAATGAGGCTGTTGTTCACGACCAAGCCGAACAGCGCGGCAAGCCCGAAAACGGCCCCCGAATCGATCATGGAACCAGTAATCAGCAGTAAGGGGCCCGCGCCTGCCAAAGAAAAAGGAATGCTCAGCATGAGTATTAACGGGAGAAGAAAGGATTCAAACTGCGCGCCGATTACCATATATAGAAGGATTATTACGAGGAAGACGTAAAGGAAGAGCGAATTACGATA
>NZ_BDHD01000941.1:0-440 GCF_054786075.1 Treponema sp. R6D11
AAAAGGTGGGCCGAGGGCCACGTGCAGTCCGCACGATTTTTGACGCGCAACATAGGCGACCTCTCCAAATTAAAATTGCTTCTTAATATAATAAAGGGCCTTGTGCCTGCGCTTCTCCTCGGCCTAGTTTTCTTCGCTTTTTCAGCCAACATTAGCTTTATACTAGCCCCCATCATCTTCAGCCTCGCCTCACCTTTCCTCGGCATGAACCTTAAATTGAGGAAAAACTATTCCGCCGTCATCGCCGACCCCCTCGCAAGCCTTGCACAAAACGCAATCTTCTTCCTAACCCTGCCATATGAGGCATATATCTCGATCGACGCGTGCCTTCGTTCTATATATAGAATGCTAATCTCGCGCGAAAAAATGCTAGAATGGAAGACGGCAGAAATGGCAGAGAAAGACAGCAAAAACGGCAAGTGGCTCAACTATTTCCCGAC
>NZ_BDHD01000942.1:0-439 GCF_054786075.1 Treponema sp. R6D11
GTACTTGAAGAGCATAATCCCGCCGGGCGGGGTTTCCTTTAAAATCGTTACAATGTGCGGCTGAAGGCTTCCCCTTCCTTCTATGCCGCTGATAAGGACTTGAGAAGCGAGCAGGCGGTCGTCAAGGGAAGCGGCATCTTCGGTCGCACGAAGCATTTTAGCCCCAAATTCATCGTTTGAATCCATATTTTTCGTTTCGTTAACCTCATTGTTTTCTTGGTTAACATTATTTCGCTTTGTACAGGAAGGGAAAAGGAGCAAACAGGCGATAAAAACATAAAAAAAACGCATTGATGGTTAATGTTATTAAATTACATGGATTTATACAAGAAGACGAAGAATAATTGACCACGAACCACACGAACCACACAAAACTGTCCGAAAGATTTCTCATAAAGAACACAAAGCGGTTTTTATAAAAAACTACATACCCTATATG
>NZ_BDHD01000943.1:0-439 GCF_054786075.1 Treponema sp. R6D11
GTTTCTAAAGAGGTTGGCGCGAGACCGAAAAGCAAAATTTTAGAGAATTTAACTTCAAATTTATAGGAGAATTATAATGGCGAAATTTAGAAAATCTCTTTTTGGGTATAATAAAAAACAGGTTTTTAAGTACATAACTGAGACTGATGCTAAGATTGCTGAGCTTTTGGATAGCAAAGAAAAAGAAATAGAAAGCTTAAAAGCTATTGAAGATATTGTAACAGAAGACATTGCGAAAGCACTTGAGCCTGTTGCGCATCCCATTTATATTCAAACTGAAGAGGATATCGCGCGGAAAAAGAGAGAGCTTGAAGTTGTTATGGCGGAACTTGCTGGTTTGAAGAAAAAGGCGAAGGAAGTTATCGAAGGGCTTGATAAAGGTTTCGAAGAGTTAGAAATCGGAGAATAAAATATTAAATATTTGCAAGAGATATACGCC
>NZ_BDHD01000944.1:0-439 GCF_054786075.1 Treponema sp. R6D11
CCATAAAAAATCGTCTTTTGAAAACGTATATAAAAAGTTACCGTTTAATTTTACCCCAAAAACCGAAATTTCCGCGCCCGTCCTGTGCGCCATGCTTCCCGCGGTATCCAGTTCCTTATTAACTGGATCGGTTTTAAATTCAGATTCTACGGAAGTTGAGATTAAAAAATCAGATAACACGTCATTATCATTAACCGAAAGAAACGTTCCGCTCTTTTTATACTCAAATGCCGTCCCGGCGTTTATCCTGTAAGTCATCGCCGCTTCTTCAAGAATAATCTCGTCTATGAAGATGGTGTCATCAACAAGCTTTCCCGCCTGTTCAGGGGTTATCAAAACCGCCGTGTAGCCCGATTTCCCTTCAATTTTATCGCGTGATTGCGCTACAGGCGAATAACGAAACCACGATTCCGAAACGTCAACGCCATCGACGGTAACC
>NZ_BDHD01000945.1:0-439 GCF_054786075.1 Treponema sp. R6D11
GGGCGTTGTCAATTGCGGCGGTTAAAGCGTCGTTCCCTTTTTTTATACAAATCCCCATTAATTTTCCCGATGCCCCCCGCCATGCAATCTCAAAGGGACTATTTTTTTTTTTAGTGTAATAATAAGCGGCCATGTTGTCTGCGACAATTAAATCGATGCGTCCCAGGACAAAATCGTCAAAACAGTTTGTTTTTTTGTCGTAAGAGAACGTTGTAAAAGTATTCCCGTTTTTTTTTACCCTTCCCGAAAAATCCGGGGCCGTGGTGTCCCCCTAATAAGCCGTTCTGTCCCTTTTATTTTCTTGGGGGGTTGTTTTTTTTAGGGAAGATTTTTTTGCAGTAAAAATAACTATAGAACTGTCGATGTAGGGTTTGGAAAAAAAAGGGGAACGACGCTTTAACCGCCGCAATTGACAACGCCCTTGATGAATTGTTTAAGG
>NZ_BDHD01000946.1:0-439 GCF_054786075.1 Treponema sp. R6D11
TGGTCGGTCTGCAACCCAGGCTGATGCCGGAAACCGTCTGCATCAAATATAGTTTACTCTAAAAATTGGTTGGTCTGCAAATATATGCCGATATTGCAAAGGGCTTTACACAATATAGTTTACTCGAAAAATTGGTCGGTCTGCAACATAATGAAAGTAAACCAGTCCATATTTTAAAATATAGTTTACTCGAAAAATTGGTCGGTCTGCAACCCCATATTACGGCGTTCAATACCAGAGCTGAATATAGTTTACTCGAAAAATTGGTCGGTCTGCAACCACGGGGGATTTCTATTTCCTTTCCGTTTTAATATAGTTTACTCGAAAAATTGGTCGGTCTGCAACCAAATTTAACCGGGGGCGCACTTGATTCCAATATAGTTTACTCGAAAAATTGGTCGGTCTGCAACCCAAACAAGATGAGCGACCGGCGGAGACG
>NZ_BDHD01000947.1:0-438 GCF_054786075.1 Treponema sp. R6D11
GATTACTGGTTTGCCGCCCCCGTCGTTTCTGCCGAAGGACGATTCGCGGATACCGTATTCCGCCGCCAGCGACTGAAGTTCGCAGTTTTTGTTTTTTACGCAGAGGAGGCAGTCCTGCGGGTGGTTCGCGAGGATCAATTCAAGTATTGTTTTGCGGACGTCAAAGAGGCGGGTGTTGTTGGTCACCACGCTGACCCCTGCCCACACGTCGTTGGCGCAGGCGGCGACAAGTTTTCCCCTGCCGTCGCACTCGACAACGCAGATACGGCAGACCGCGCGCTTGCACAGATCGGGGTGTTCGCAGAGGGTGGGAATTTTCACGTTGGCTTTTTTCGCGGCCTCGAGAATTCTGGTTCCTTCCGGAACGGTTACGGACACGCCGTCTATGGTTAAATTGACGTTTTTGTTCGGATCGGGTTTATGGCTCATTTTTCAAAC
>NZ_BDHD01000948.1:0-438 GCF_054786075.1 Treponema sp. R6D11
TGATGAGTTCAAGCATATAATCCTTGTTTTCCCTTGAGCCGGTAATGTAGTAGGAGTCTATGCCGGAAGCGTCTCTTTTTAGGCTTTTTGGCGTTAATCCGCAGGAAAAAAGCGGTAAAATTACAATAAATAGCATGTAAATTTTAATGTTTTTCATTGTTTATAATATATCATTACGGTATACTTTTGTATATTAGGCTTTTTTAGAAATTGCAGGTTTTTTAATGGCGCGAAACGAAAAAGTTGAAATGATAATTCCGATAATATAAGGTGATCTTGAAAATCCGGCAACTGAAATTAGTTATTTTACTTTTAGCGTTGATTATTTTCTCTTGTAAATCGACGCCTGCCAGCAAAACAAATTCCCCCGAACCGCCAAAAAAAACCGACAGCAAGGCTCCCGCCGGAGGACTCGCCGAAGAAATACGGGACCTTGTA
>NZ_BDHD01000949.1:0-437 GCF_054786075.1 Treponema sp. R6D11
AAGGAACCGTAGATCCCGTCGGGAACAAACCCGTCGCTGTAGATTTGGTGCGCGAGCTTTAGCGCGTTGTCGCGTACCGTGTCGAATTGAAGAAACTCTTTATACATAATTACCCTTCCTTTGTGGGCGGAAAAATCCGAAAATACTTCCGCATAAGCCGCCTACAATATGCGCGAAGTGTGAGATGTTTTCAGAGCCTGCCGCGCTGAAAAGCTGTATAAACATATATAGAATTAACACTAGAATAAAAGTTAGTGGGATTTCACCGTGAGAAAAATTTGTAAAAGAAGACAGAAGAATCATCATAAACACGACGCCGGAAGCGCCCATTAACGCGCTATTGAATAACAGTACGTTTAAAACTCCTGTTACAAGGGCGGTTGTAATTATCATGAAAAGAAGCGACTTGGAACCGTAGGTTTCTTCCAGCATGGGAC
>NZ_BDHD01000950.1:0-437 GCF_054786075.1 Treponema sp. R6D11
ACATTAAGGTTTATATACCGACCTTAGGAGAGTATGAGAAATATCACTCATGCAAACAAAGTATATACAGCGGACATTGGTCATATCTAAACACACAGGGCAGCTTCGATTTTCTAGCAGCCATAGTAGATGAATCTGGAAAAACTGATTCATATGGAGTATTTTCAAACACTCCACATGGCGGCATAACTCCATCGATAAACGCCAGCCGAGACTCAGATATTTTCAGGTCTGTCGAGCTAACAAACGGCTTCAATGTCGGCTCCGAATTTGATCTTATAGGTTGTGAAAACAAATGTTACGGATTATTCGAACCCAAAAGCCCAATTAGATGCCGAATAGAAATGGTCGAAGGAAATAGAATAATATTCCGCCCAACTTTTCCTATTGCATTTAGCAAATTATATCAAAATCTAACATTCGGCACAGGCGTGTGC
>NZ_BDHD01000951.1:0-437 GCF_054786075.1 Treponema sp. R6D11
CGCCAAGCACGGCGGCTTCCAATCGTTTTGCGAAATCCGCCAAGTCTTTCAGACCGTCCAACTCGGCGCGTTTCGCCAACGCCCCGCTCCATGCGAAGATTAGCGCGGCGGGATTTGTGCTGGTTTTCTCGCCCTTTTGCCAGCGGTAGTAGTGCTGTTGGACGGTGCCGTGCGCCGCCTCGTATTCAAAAACGCCGGAAGGGGGGACTTAGCGAAACTATCCAATCCGCCGCCGGAGAAGGTTCTTAATTCTTGGGATTTTATCGATGAGATAGCGGCAAGATTGTAAAAATTATGTCTTTCTTAACAGTTCCATCGGTTTTAACTTGCCGGCGCGGCGGGCGGGGATCCATGAGGCTAGAATCGAACAGAGAATCGTGAAAATTCCTATTAATAACACGGCGGTTTTGTCTATTATTATGGGGATTGTTTCAAGG
>NZ_BDHD01000952.1:0-436 GCF_054786075.1 Treponema sp. R6D11
ACGTCTACGAAGGCCATTATACTGTTACCGCTGACTACGATAGATCCAAGAACCATTGCCATTGCGCCGAACACGCCGACCAAGGTTCCCATATTTATGCCTTTATTCATTTTCTCACTCCTGGACAATATACGGACTTAAGCGCCGGCGGTATTCATCAATTTTTTCCAAAATTGTATCTACCTCTTCTTTAACAATATGCTGTTTGCCGGACAACATTACCAAAGCGGTATCGGGACGAATTTCTATACATTCAATCTGATGCGGATTGATGTAATATTCTGTCCCGTCCAACTTTGATACCTTTATCATATTTACTTTAAGGGTTATTGACTAGGGGCGGTTAAGGATTAATTTTCAATCCCTAACCTTTCCCTATCCCCTTATCTCCTTTTTACCTCTTTAGCGTCAACAATTCCTGCAAAAGCTGATCCGC
>NZ_BDHD01000953.1:0-436 GCF_054786075.1 Treponema sp. R6D11
GTCAAATTTATTGTCTTTCCAAAGATGAAGGCGCACGCCATCGCCCGTTCTTTCCAGGTTCAAGACCGCAGTTCTATTCCCGCACAACCGACATTACAGGTACTGTAAAACTTCCCGAAGGCAAGGAAATGGTAATGCCCGGCGATAACGCCGAAATTATCGGTGAATTGATTCACCCCATCGCCATGGAAAAAGGTCTTCGCTTCGCTATCCGCGAAGGCGGCAAGACAGTCGCTTCCGGTCAGGTTGTGGAAATAATAGAGTAAAAAGAAAGTAGGTTTACCTGACCACCTGACCACTTAACTTGACTAAATTTTTTTAGTTAGGTGAATAGATAAAGTGGTCAAGTTAAGTGGTCAGGTGGTCAGGAGGAACAATGGCTAAGGAAGGAATTCGCGTAAGGTTGCGCGGTTTTGATGTTGAATTAATTGATCAG
>NZ_BDHD01000954.1:0-436 GCF_054786075.1 Treponema sp. R6D11
GTTTTTTTTTCTGCTCTTTTTTTTCAGCAATGGCAAGCCTTTTCTAGGACTCTGATTGACTTGTTAACTAACATACCTATTCCAAGTACTAGCCCCGCCTCTTATTTTCAGTTCTGGATAAGATTCAATAATTACCTTATCATCATGCTGATAATAAGGGATACAGGTATGCTTATTCTGATGCTTAATGTCGGTTTTATAGATCGAACAAAAATAACAAGTATCATGACGGCGAGTAATGCCCCGTAAAACACGCTTGACGTTACATGTATAAGGAAATTTAGTACCATATCCGGAGGGTTAAAAATTTCCGTTATTTTAATATCCGGCGGGAGTTGCGTGCCGGGGGTCGTCGCTCCTGTGCGTATCTCGCTCGCGTTTCGTTTCGAGTTTTCACTGCCTTTGTTCTTTCCGGGAACCGTTGCCGCCGCTGTAC
>NZ_BDHD01000955.1:0-434 GCF_054786075.1 Treponema sp. R6D11
TCTCGAACTTATCGACAGGAACGGCCTAAATTGCAATAGGGTCGCTAAAAACATCAAATGCAGCCAAACGGCGTTAAGGCTTATCAGCCTTGACAAGAGCCGGATAACGGCTTCCGTCGCCGTGCGCCTTGCTAAATACTTTAACACCAAACCGGAATATTGGCTGTTAACGCAGATGAAATACGACCTTGTAAAAGTCGCCGGCAACAAGAATTTGAATAAGAAACTTATGAACATAGCGTCGATAGCGTAACAATTTGTTGCGCTATCTTGCGCTTTTTACGTCGCGCCTAAGGCAGAATTTTGCAATTACGCACTTTGAGCAAAACGGGCTTATCGGGCGGCATAACTTCTGCCCGTAAAGGACGAGAAGGTAGTTTTTCCGTAATCGCGAAAAAATTCGGGGTTTCCATAGGGGCGGTCATATCCGCCAA
>NZ_BDHD01000956.1:0-324 GCF_054786075.1 Treponema sp. R6D11
TTCATAGTTTTGCATATAACCCGCAGTCCGTCTCTCGTAATGGGGCAGCTGACAAAACAGCTGATGTAGAGCCAGAAAAAATAGACCTTGTTACACCCCCCCCCGGCCGATTCAAAGCAGAAAAACGAGCTTGGCAGCTTAAGAGGGCATTTGGAAAAAATCGCGGCAGAGAGGCCGCCTGAGGAGCCTCCTGAGCTTGATATAGTTAAAAATATGCCAAAGCTTGACGATCTGCCTCCTCCGCCTGGTGCGCCGGATGCGCCTGTGGCACCGACGGGTAATCCAAAAATTGGGATGTAAATAAAAGAGGCTTATGCCTCTTTT
>NZ_BDHD01000957.1:0-324 GCF_054786075.1 Treponema sp. R6D11
CGTCGTTTATTCCGTCTCCCACAAAGGCGAGTCTGCCTTTTTCTTTTTTTTGCGTATTTAGCGCTTCCAATTTTTCTACTTTTTCCTGAGGGAGCAGACCGCCGTATACTTCGTCAATGCCGAGTTCGCCCGCTATTTCCTTCGCTATAACGGGATTGTCCCCGGTAAGCATTACCGTTTTTTCTACGCCTTTTTCTTTTAAGCCGGCTATCGCGCCTTTGCTGTCGGGCTTTATCTCGTCGGAAATAATTATGCTTCCGGCGAATACTCCACCACAGGCGACATAAACCTTTGTACCGATACTTGCTGACTCCTTGTAAGCCA
>NZ_BDHD01000958.1:0-324 GCF_054786075.1 Treponema sp. R6D11
CTTTCCTCGTTGTTAGTTGAAACATATATCCCGGAAAGGTTTGTGGCGGTCGTAACGCAAGGGCTGCGCGCGTCACTTAAACTGGAAGCCATGCCGAATGAAACATTCATAGCCGAGGTTTTTGAGATAAACCCCGTTCTAGATCCCGCAAGCAGAACTTTAAGGATACGCCTAAGGTTTGTAAACCTAGATCAGCGCATAAAGGCGGGAATGTTCGCAACCATCAGCCTTATAACCAACAGAAAAACCGACATTCCCGTAATTCCGCGTATTTCGATTATCAATACATACGGCTCATGGATTGTGTTTATTTCAGATAACAAC
>NZ_BDHD01000959.1:0-434 GCF_054786075.1 Treponema sp. R6D11
TTGTGCTCCACCCATATCTCCCCGTACGGCGTGTACTCTATCCTCTCGTGCAAATCCCCGGAGCGCGTCGTCGTCAGCTGCGCGCTTCCCAAGTGGTCGCTATGATACCAGTACTGGTGCTCCATCTCAAAGCTTAGGTTGCCTTCGGTGCTTCCGTTTATCTCCTTGTTGCTCTTCGTCGCTATGCGGCTCTCCCCCACGAATATGTGCTTGCTCTGCAGCCACTCCTTCCCGTTCCCGCTTGTGCTCGTCTGCCACATATTGTTAAAATACAGCGTCTCGTTTCTTGTCTCTTCCGTATATTTTACCCTTCTCTGCCCGTCGTAGCCGTAACGGTAGTTTACAGTCCAATGGTTGTCTTTCGTCCTTAAAAGCTGGTTGCGGTAATCCCACGCGTAACGCCTTTCATACACGCTGTTTGCCTTGTTTCCGCT
>NZ_BDHD01000960.1:0-433 GCF_054786075.1 Treponema sp. R6D11
CTGGAAGGCTCGGTTCAAGCGATATATCTCTAAATCTTTTTATGACAGAAGATTTAGAAGAAGCAAAAAAGCTCGTTAAAAAACTAATCGAAATTAATAATTTTAGGCAAGCCTTAGTTGAAGAGGTATATAACGAAGCTAAGCAGCAAGCTGAAAAATATAAAAATGATAAAATCCTTGTCTTATCAAGCGAAAAATGGCATATCGGAATCGTTGGAATTGTCGCAAATAAAATCGCCGAAAATTTTTGCAAACCAACATATATACTAGTAGAAGAAGATGATGGAATGGCAAAAGGCTCAGCACGGAGTTATGCTGAGTTTGACATTTTTCAAAGCTTTGATTTTGTCGATGATATATTGGTTTCAAGTGGCGGTCATAAACTTGCTGGTGGGTTTTCTTTAGAAACAAAAAATATCCCATTGCTTAGAAA
>NZ_BDHD01000961.1:0-433 GCF_054786075.1 Treponema sp. R6D11
CCTCAAAAACTTCTACTAAAGGCGCAGGGGGTGTTTTACAAGCGAAAAATAACGTAATTGCTAACAAAAGAAAAATGACTTTTTGAGGCTTCATATCTTATTTTCGGTTAAAAAACAGTGTTTCAAAAGCCCTATGCGCCTTGTTGAATCAATGTGGCAACTTTGCTAGAATAATAAAATGAAGTCACTTGGTATAAATATTGGTTCAACCAGCCTGAAAATGGCTTTATTGGAAGACAATAAACCCGTATGGACGGCTTTTACTCCCCACGAGGGAGATTTCAGCGCGGCGGTGCATAAGCTTTTGGCGGAGGGAAAAGTCCCCGAAGGCATTCCGGCTCTTGTAACAGGCAACGAAGGTCGCTTTATGTTCGATGTCAGTGGCACGTTGGAACCGCTCTGCGTTGAGGCGGCGTTGCGAAGCCTTCAAATT
>NZ_BDHD01000962.1:0-433 GCF_054786075.1 Treponema sp. R6D11
ATGGAACACAATACAATGACTGACGCTAATCGGTTGTATGAGGGGCTTGATACAAATGAGCGCCGTAATCTTTATGCCGACGCTTTAAATAAATCACTTGAAATATTTGTTTCTTATGCGGAGAAAGATATTGACTATATAATGTCAAACGGCTTAAAGCCAATTGCAGCGGCGGTGGGTCTGGACAGAATTCTCGTATTCCGTATTTCAAATAGGGAAGCCATGCTAAGCGGAGAAAGATACCGCTGGGATAGGGTTGCGGGCGGAACAGCTCCAATTGACGATGATTTAAAAGAACTGCCGGTAAACTCGGCAATCAGGCGGTGGGTCTCAATTATATCAGATGCATCCTGCATAAGCCTAAAACGAAGCGAATTCAAAGAAGATGAGGCGGAATTCTTAACTCCGCGAGGCGTTATGTCTATTTTAATTG
>NZ_BDHD01000963.1:0-432 GCF_054786075.1 Treponema sp. R6D11
GTGAAAATTGTATCCACATTTTCGACAGACCCTGCGTCCGCCAAGGCGTTCAAGCACGCCCGAATCGGGAATGTCAAAATTGATAACTTTGTCTACTTTGGAAAAACCGGCCAGCGCCTCCGCCTGCGGAATTGTCCGGGGGAAGCCATCTAAAATATATCCTTTTTTAACGTCGTCTTTGGTAAGGCGTTCTTTTACAAGGGCAATTGTCGTCTCATCGTCCACAAGTTTTCCCGCGTCGATGATGGCCTTAACTTTAAGCCCCAGCGGAGTCCCGTCCGCTATCGCCGTCCTGAAAATTGAGCCTGTGCTTATCTGCGGTATTCCAAGTATCTCCACGGCTCTGACCGCCAAAGTTCCCTTGCCCGCTCCAGGGGGGCCTAAAAAAATCAAATTCATAATTTTCTCCTTATTTAATATAATTAATAATAC
>NZ_BDHD01000964.1:0-431 GCF_054786075.1 Treponema sp. R6D11
TTCCCGATACAGCACAGGAAAAAACCCAACAGGGAACTGTTACGGCGGTTGGACCCGGCACGGGAAAAAAAAAAAAAACTGTTTAAAAAGGCGGTAAAGGAAAGGACGACAAAAATGACGGGACACACAATAAAAATTAAGGGGGAGAAAAACCGATTTTTAGAAAAGGTGATATTATTTTAGTAGTTGAATAAAATAAAACGGTTATTATTTTTTTTTTTTTTATGATTTTTTGCGGAAGAGGAAACGGATGCCGGTCCGTTTTTTTATAACCTTTTTTTGCGAAATTCCCAGAAAGCAAATTGCTTTTAATTTTTTCGTTTTGATTTTTTCGTGCCACTCCCTTTGTGGTGTTTTTCTCGTAAAAAAGGGCCACTTAAACCGCCGCAAGGAATGTATGTTCTTTTTTTGCCGAATGACCGGCTAATATA
>NZ_BDHD01000965.1:0-431 GCF_054786075.1 Treponema sp. R6D11
CTACATAAGGACTTATGCGTTTTAATTATTGGAATTATCAATATAGTTTCTTGAAAATTCTAGTGTTATTTTTCGGCCATAATTTGGCCTGCCTTTTTCGCCATGTGGATAAATAGTGGAAAACAGCCCTAGACACATGAAAATTTAATGTTTTTTAGGCAAAAAAGCCCAAAAAACACAGTATTGAAACTATTCGTTATTTTTGCTATATTTTGGCATACTTAAAGGAGTAGAAAAATGAGCATTGACACCGGCAAAATGCGGAACATCGGGATTAGCGCGCACATCGATTCGGGAAAAACAACCCTTTCCGAGCGCATTCTGTTCTACAGCAAGAAAATTCACGCCATTCACGAGGTCCGAGGCAAGGACGGAGTTGGGGCAACAATGGACCACATGGAGCTTGAAAGGGAGCGCGGCATTACGATCCA
>NZ_BDHD01000966.1:0-430 GCF_054786075.1 Treponema sp. R6D11
TGCGTAACGGTATTTTGATCGGCGGTTGACTGAGTGGGCTTCACGCTTGGATCAATGTTAAAAAAGACGGAATCTATCGCCCTTTTTGAAAACCTTGAAATGCCCCTGCTTCCCATTCTTGCGGAAATGGAAGGAGAGGGAATAAAAATAGAGCCAAAAGCTCTGACAAGTTACGGCAAGGAGCTTGCAGTCGAGCTTGATAAAATTCAATCAGACACATGGAAAATAGTCGGACACGAATTTAATCTTGCCTCGACAAAACAGCTACAGGAAGTTCTTTATGTTGAGCGAAAACTCACTCCCGGCAAAAAAACAAAAACAGGCTACTCCACAGACGCAGCCGCCCTTGAGGAGCTTGCACGCGAAGACCCAGTCCCCGCCCTTATTCTGCGTCATCGCACTTTATCAAAATTAAAGTCAACATATGTAG
>NZ_BDHD01000967.1:0-430 GCF_054786075.1 Treponema sp. R6D11
ACCCCGTCTATAACAACAACAGCGGACATTACTCCTTTTAATTTTTCTTTATCACTCTTAAATGATTTTGAATACAATTGCGCTTTTTTTCCATTGTCATCTTTATTTATAATAGCTATAGGATTTGTCAACGTCTGATACATTGCGCCAAGAAGGTTTTCACGATCATTCGTTTTAAGTTTTTCAAATTGATGTTTTCCCATATTTACCTCGCCAATTGGCGTTAATACTTTATTATTAGAAAACAGCTTATTATAATTTTCGCGCGTATAATCAACTTGTTTCATTGGTTCCGCCATTTCGACAAATTTTCTTTTTAGTCTTTTTTTAAGAGAATCCAATTTTTCTGTCTGTTCTTTTTTCATTACTCCACTCCATACTTATAGTTTTTCCCGCCTAACCACTTTTAAATGGTCAGACGCCTATATAT
>NZ_BDHD01000968.1:0-429 GCF_054786075.1 Treponema sp. R6D11
AGAGTGCCGTCAAGATCAAAAATGTACGCTTTGTATTCTTTCATTTTCTCCCCATTGTGCTTTTGAATAATTCTTTTAACTCGCATGCCGCTTTGCTTGCGTCTTTTTGAGAAACAATGGCGGAAACGACGGCTATCCCGTCAATTCCTATTCCAGCGAATAACGGTATATTGCTTTTGTTAATGCCTCCGATTGCCACAAGCGGAAGTTTGATTTTTTCGCGTATGCGCCGCAATTCGTCCATACTTGTGCTGTCCGCATCTTTTTTAGTGTCGGTCGTAAACATCGCTCCTACGCCGAGATAATCAACGCCTTTTTCGGCGGTGGCGGCTTCGGCTTCGATTAAATTGCTTACTGAAACGCCGATAATTTTATTTTTTCCCATTATGCGGCGTACTTCTTTGTAAGGCAAATCTTTCTGCCCTATAT
>NZ_BDHD01000969.1:0-429 GCF_054786075.1 Treponema sp. R6D11
GTTTCTGGAAACCTACAACCGCATCAAGAAAAATTTTCACAACATGTTCAGGCGGCTTTTCGGCGGCGGCCGCGCCGAGCTTCGGCTTTCCGACCCCAACCACATTTTGGAATCGGGCATCGAAATTTTCGCCCAGCCGCCCGGAAAAAAACTGGAACACTTAAGCCTGCTTTCAGGCGGCGAATGTTCGATGACGGCGGTCGCCCTGCTTTTCGCCACCTACATGGTAAAGCCAAGCCCCTTCTGCCTGTTAGACGAAATCGACGCCGCATTAGACGAGCAGAACGTCGGGCGCTTCGTCCACCTTCTTCGCGAGTTCAGCGACACGAGCCAGTTTATCATCATTACGCACAACAAAAAAACGGTAACCGGCGCGGGGACGCTTTTGGGCGTAACCATGCAGGAATCGGGAGTGACAAAACTTATCAC
>NZ_BDHD01000970.1:0-429 GCF_054786075.1 Treponema sp. R6D11
CTTTGCCAATTCGCCCCAAAAATCATCTTCCAGAAACTCGCAGATAAGATCGCAAATTTTATCCTGCAAGCGTATCGCGAAATCGTTATCCCCGGGGTTGTAATTTGTGGCAATCTCATATTTTTTTACGACGCTGTCCGCGACGCCGGCGTAGAAATACCTTAACGGGGCGGAGCTAAGTATTTCCTTGTCGACAACAACGGCCTCCGGAGCGGTTTCGCGGTATATGTATTCGGTCTGCTGTCCTTTTGAATTGTACATCACGCTCAATGTCGTAAACGCCGCGCAGGTCGCAGGAATCGTCGGTATGGTTATAATCGGAACCTTCGCGTAACTGGCGGCCAGTTTAGCCGTGTCCATCACCCGCCCGCCGCCGGCGGCGATCAGCACGTCGGCCTTGCGTGAGTGGATTAAATTTTTTATTTCATC
>NZ_BDHD01000971.1:0-428 GCF_054786075.1 Treponema sp. R6D11
GCGTACAGCGGGGATCCAGCGGCGTACAGCAAGGCGGAAATCGTAATATCGTATCCCGGCATTTACGCCACGATGATTTACAGGATAGCGCACGAGCTTTATCTTCTTTCTGTGCCGCTTATCCCAAGGATTATGAGCGAATACGCTCACAGCACGACCGGCATAGACGTCCACCCGGGCGCCACGATAGGCAAATATTTTTTTATCGACCACGGCACGGGTATCGTAATAGGGGAGACCGCTATTATCGGGAACAACGTAAAGCTGTACCAAGGGGTAACGCTTGGAGCCCTTTCCACAAAGGGAGGGCAGAGCATAAAGGGAGTTAAGCGCCATCCGACCATTTGCGATAATGTTACGATATACTCCGGCGCGAGCATTTTGGGCGGGGACACAATCATCGGAGAGGGAGTGGTGGTGGGCGGAAA
>NZ_BDHD01000972.1:0-428 GCF_054786075.1 Treponema sp. R6D11
TTCTTTTACTGTTGGGAATTATTATTTTCCTTGCTTCTCGTAAACTAGGTTCAAGTCCTAACCGCGTATTGGCGGAAGTAGCTTCTTCAGGCGGCAAAAGTTCTCGCGATGATATGAAATTTGTGGATCACAGTAAAGAGCTCGCCAAGTATGCGTCAGTTCCAAGCAGACGCTCAACTCCATACGACGCTAACCCATTAAAACCAGATACTCACAAATCGCCTGTTATAAATCCTACCGGTCCGCTTCTTTTAAATCTTTTTGTAGAAGACCAAAACACGGCTATAGGAAAACGTAACATTCATTCTTTAAAATCCGGTTACAGTTTATCAGTCGGTGGCGGAAAATCTGATGATTACCTGATTTTCCTTGTTCCTATTCCGCCGCATATTGGCGAAATACACAGAAACGGCAGCTCTCTTACATTT
>NZ_BDHD01000973.1:0-426 GCF_054786075.1 Treponema sp. R6D11
GCATAAGCATCCCTGGGCCGCCGCCGTAAGGCGCGTCGTCGCAGGTTTTGTGCTTGTCGTAGGCAAAATCGCGGATATTCACCGCCCGATACTCGATAATACCACGTTTTATCGCCTTCGCCATGATGGAATTGGCGAAAAAAGCGTCGGTAATTTCGGGAAATAGCGTTAAAACTGTGTATTTCATTCTAATATCCAGAGGTTTTGAATCGTTATCCTGCCCTTTTCCGGGCTAATCTCAGGAAAAAACTCTTTCCTGAATGGAACCAGCCGTTTTTCGCCGTTGGCAAGCGCTATTTCCGCCAGTTCTCCGCCGCCGCCTTCGATAATATCGATTAAACTGCCTATGGTTTCGCCGTTTTCGGCGGTTACGGGCAGTCCCTTCAAATCCTCAATGTAAAATTCGCCCTTGCCCAACGGAGCCGC
>NZ_BDHD01000974.1:0-426 GCF_054786075.1 Treponema sp. R6D11
TTTGGCTCAAGGGTATTCTGCCCGTTAATTCGGTATATATAACTTGAATCGAAAACTCCGTCGCCTGAACGATCATAATTTCCGTTAACATTGGTAACAAAAGGATATTCGGAAAAGAAATTAACGCCTGTTGATCCGTTAGCGCCGTAAGCGTCGCGATGAATTTCATTTACAAGGTCTGTAAAATTCATTACCATGTTGTCAAGAGTTTGAATTTCATTTTGTATTGTTACATCGCGCATTTCCATAAGAGCGCCAAGTTTGCCTTTTGTAAAAACCATTTCATCGCCTGTGTCCTGCCAGTAGATGTATGCGAAACTTTCAGCGTCTACGTCTTTTCTCATGTCAAATTGTCTGCCAATCTGTCCCTGAACAAGAATATGCCCTGATGTGTGAACCATAAATTCATCGTGGTCTTGTTCTGTA
>NZ_BDHD01000975.1:0-426 GCF_054786075.1 Treponema sp. R6D11
CCTTGAAACAATCCATATCGCCCCGTTCTACCACATCGACGAAGTTAAGGACGAGGTTCGCAATAACAACGATTTTCATAAAAAACTGTTTAACAAATTGCAGTCAGTGGAGACGGGTATTGACTTAACCTTCTCAGTCTTATCCCTCCCGCGCGGGCAAAATCCACCCCAATCCCTCGCGGACGCCGTCAGGGTCTGCCAAAACGAACGCGCGCACTACCTGCTTTACGGCTATGTCGCCTCAAAAGTCTATACCTTATACCCGGAGATAAAACTTCTTGATTACGGCAAACGCTCCCTGTTCCGCATTGTCTATGTCGTCTACGGAATAGAAAGTGCGGGACAGGGAGCGTTTGCCGTAATCAAGAAGTTTTATCTCCGCGTATAAGGTATAGTCTTTTGAGGCGACATAGCCGTAAAGCAGGT
>NZ_BDHD01000976.1:0-426 GCF_054786075.1 Treponema sp. R6D11
ATGTTTCATTGTCTGTATACCAGCCTGCAAAATTAAAGCCGTTTTTTGTCGGATCCATAGGTCTTCGTACGTGATCGCCTTTAAACAATGTTTGGCTTGGCACAGGAGTTCCGCCGTTGCTGTTAAAAGTTACGGTTTTTGAGTCAATGATTTCCGACATCCACGGATTTTCACAGGCGCAAATGACAAGAGCTATAAAAAACATAAGAAACAAAGACGGCTTTTTCAAAGTTTCCTCCGTTCTGCATTTCTTTCTCATAGGTTATAACTATAATATACCTTATTTTTTACGGAAAATCAATGTAAATGGGGATTTTCAACCTTCAATTTGGGCTATGTCAGCCTGTCAGGGCTTTATATTTTCAGAAAAATACTATAATATTATAAAAAATGACTTGGTTTCAATGGCTTATTTCAGTATATGAG
>NZ_BDHD01000977.1:0-425 GCF_054786075.1 Treponema sp. R6D11
CGGCATTACGATCCAGTCCGCCGCGACGCAGGTAACTTGGAAAGACCATACAATTAACATAATCGACACGCCCGGCCACGTTGATTTTACAATCGAGGTAGAGCGCTCTCTGCGGGTACTGGACGGGGCGGTTCTGGTGCTTTGCGCGGTAGGCGGCGTGCAGTCCCAATCCATCACGGTAGACCGCCAGCTTAAGCGGTACAACGTGCCGCGCATAGCGTTTGTAAACAAGTGCGACAGAACGGGCGCTAACCCCTTCAAGGTGCGCATGCAGTTACGCGAAAAACTCGGCCTAAACGCCGTAATGATTCAAATCCCCATCGGACTGGAAGACAAGCTTGAAGGCGTCGTCGATCTTATCACGATGAAGGCGGTTTTTTTGCCTATGTTGAGAAAATAGCACGATTTGAAAAAAAGTGCAAATG
>NZ_BDHD01000978.1:0-423 GCF_054786075.1 Treponema sp. R6D11
GGTATAATCAGAAAGATCTTTGCTGATGGCGTACCCGTAAAGCGGTTTTTCATCAGTCCATGTTGTTTGTGGTACAAAATTTGCTGCTGTTGATGATGCAAATAACATAAGCTTTTTATTTGAATTTACGTCTTGCTTAAAATTACCATTATCATTTTTTTGTTCATCGGAAACTTCCTCATCAGAATAGGTTTTTCCATCTGCCTTCCATGTAAATGTAACCTTTGAATAGTCGGATAAATAAACATCTTACGCAAATTCTCACTCTGCTGCTCAGCCCTCGTTCTTAAGCTCGCGCTCAAAAATTTCTTCGCCATTAGCTATATTTTCTTCTCTATTCTCTTTTCTAAACCAGTCGTTTATCTTCCTTCTCGCATGATTAGTCTTAACAATTTTCAACCAATCACGTTTAGGCACGCCCGT
>NZ_BDHD01000979.1:0-422 GCF_054786075.1 Treponema sp. R6D11
GGATATAACACCTTTGGCTTTCTTCTGTACGGCTATAAGTGCCATTATTATATATGCTATAGGTATTGCTCTTCTTGGTTGGAAACTTTCTGACAAACTTCCATTTGCTCCTTTTATGTTTTCAGGCGCAATATCCGCAGTTTTCCTTAATTTGCTACATGGAAATGGTTAACTTGAATATGTATTTAATATATTTAACACTCAATGGAAATCGCCCCATCTGCTTCCTGTTTCTACGCTCACTCTCAAGGGAATACTTAACGCCGCCGCTTGTTCCATTTCTGTTTTAATCAATATTGATGTTTTCTCGGCATCGTCTTTTGGACACTCTAGGATTAATTCATCGTGAACTTGTAATAAAAGGCGAGCTTTGCTTTTTCGGCGGCAAGTTTTTTGTCTAAGTTAAGCATTGCCATTTTTAC
>NZ_BDHD01000980.1:0-422 GCF_054786075.1 Treponema sp. R6D11
CCTTTATTCATTCTATTCCGTTTTTCGGCAAGAAGAAAAAGAATGTCTTTTTGCAGTTCATTGTTATCCTGAAATTCGTCTATCATTATTGACTTAAAAGTATCTTTTTCGTTGCGTCTTATGTCTTCCTGTTCAATAAGTATGGTTCTTGAAAGACTTGCCACATCACGGAATGTAAGAACGCCTTCCGTCCGTTTTCTGCCAATATAGCGTTTTTGCAATCTATCAAGTAAAGACATTATCGAAATAAAAAATCCCGCCTGCATGCAAGAAGTTGTCAAAGAAGAAAAAGAGTCGTAAAGACTACGGAGCAATTCGATATTTTTCTTTACTGGATTATCGGACTTTTTACCACCCCTTAAACTTACGCTTTTTATATCATTTACAAAAAATAAAAAATCTGCAAAAGATTTTTGTAAGGG
>NZ_BDHD01000981.1:0-422 GCF_054786075.1 Treponema sp. R6D11
CCTTTTTTTGAAAGCTCATCTATGATTCTATCAACCGATTCATCGCTATATAAATCACTTTCCTTAAACCAAACATCATAATTTATATTATAATTTTCTAAAATTTTTTTCATTTGCGAAACATTGTTCTCGAGTGCAAAATCAGCTAAAACTTTTTTAACCTCCGCCTCTTCGCCATTAGGCTTACCATGTTGAGCAATATATTTTTGGACGATTTCTAATACATCATCGCCTTGATACCCATCTTCAGGAAAAGGAAATTCAGGATTTTCAATTTGCATAAATCGCGCGTAAAGAGAAGATTTAAGCTTTTCAATTTGATTGCCAGCGTCGTTTAAGTAAAATTCTTTAACGACCTCATCCCCAGCAGATTTGTATATTCTAGACAAACTATCCCCAACAGCACCGCCTCGAGCATTGCC
>NZ_BDHD01000982.1:0-421 GCF_054786075.1 Treponema sp. R6D11
TTTAATACGACAGACGGGCGGTCGTAAATTGCGGACGCTATTTCTTTTTGTTCTTCTAAAAGCGATTCTTGAACAAGCAGTTCTTTTACGGATAACCTTTCAAGCTCTTGGCGAAGTATCCCATCGCTTGAGAAACTTGTCGAAAAAAAATCACCTGTTGAAAGATCAATGTATGAAAAAGAAAGCACATTCCCTGCTCTGCCAGATGCAAGACAACACAGATAGTTAGAGCTTCCTTTGTCAAGAAAATCATCGTCTACTGTTGTTCCCGGAGTTATAATTTCTACAACTTCGCGCTCGATAACTTTTTGTTTTCCAGGGGCGGTAAGCTGTTCGCAAATAGCGACTTTTTTTCTTAGTTTTAATAATCTTGCCATATAAGCTTTAGTCGCATGTTTCGGAACCTGTCTCTTTTAATCAT
>NZ_BDHD01000983.1:0-421 GCF_054786075.1 Treponema sp. R6D11
ACCCACTATTATTTATCTACTATATAATATCCTCATGGTAAGTATTGCTTTTACCGGCGGGGGGAAAGGGGGGGATATTTTCCCCGGGCTTGTGGGTGCGGCCGCAATTCACAAAAAGGTCGGCGGCGGGGTTCGGGTTTTTTTGGGAGGGTTCTCCCCCGGGGGGGGTTGCGGGAATGGGTAGGGGGGGGGGGGGGGTCGGGGGGTGGGGGGTGGCGGGCGTGGGGGGGGGGGGGGGGGGCGGGTGCGGGGGGGGCGTGGGGGGGGCGGGCGGGGGGGGCGGGGGGGGTGGGCTTGTTGGGGGGGTGGTAGGTGGGAGGGGGCCGAGGAAGAGCGGCGGTGGAAGGGGCGATGAGGAAGGAGCAAGTGGCGGGGGGGTTGTTGGGGGGGGGGGGGGGGGGGGCGGGGGACGGGGAGAAGC
>NZ_BDHD01000984.1:0-420 GCF_054786075.1 Treponema sp. R6D11
GTTCTATTCCGACATCGGTATCGCCGTCCTGTATTAAAAGTAAAATTTCCGCAATCGTGGAGCAGATTACTGTCGATGATTTGGCAAGCGCGGAAAGCAGGGAAAGATTTTTATCGGGGCTTCCGCCTTGGTTGTTTGGCACTACGGGCGGAAATAGTCCGTGCGTAAGCGTTTCTCTTGATAATAATAAAGATGAATGTATTGTCTTTGATTGCGGCTCCGGTTTGCGAGAGTTGGGAATAGCGCAGGCAAGCGCTGAAAATAAAATAAAACATTATCATATTTTTCTTTCGCATTTTCATTGGGATCATATACAGGGGCTTCCTTTCTTTGGACCGGGTTATAATCCCGCGGTAAAAATAGATTTTTATTCGACGGCGGGCAATTTGGAAAAAATATTAAGCGGGCAAATGGTTCACC
>NZ_BDHD01000985.1:0-420 GCF_054786075.1 Treponema sp. R6D11
GTGCCGTACGGGCCGGACGCCGCTTCCAGGGCGAAAGCCAGGGATTTTGCGAATTCGCTACTTAAAGAAATAGGATCGAACCCGTCCAAATTCGACGAAGTCGTATCAAGAAGCCACGTGCCGAATTCAGGTTATATAGCGGGAGACGGTGGGTTCCTTCCGCGTAACCATGAAGCGCAAAACTTAGTCGGACAGGATTTTATAAATATCGCTTTCAGCCTAAAACAGGGCGAAGTGTCCAAGTTAATTGAAGGGACTCCCGGGTATCAAATTATTAAAATTACGGAAAATTATTCCATGAAGCCTCTTGATCTTGACGATATTCTTCAACCGGGAACCAACGTCCGCGTAAGGGATTATATCAAGCAGGCTTTAATGAACGAAAGACAGCAGGCTATTTTGACGAAAGCGTCCGAAGAG
>NZ_BDHD01000986.1:0-420 GCF_054786075.1 Treponema sp. R6D11
TAACCGTATTATGAAACTTAAATCGCATAGCTTTCCATTCAAATATGATTCAGATAGTTTTTATGTAATTCATATTGCCTCGTTAAATTCACTTAATGATATTATTCAATTATCAATGCCTGAAATAAAGTTAAAGAATATTGAACCAATAACTAATATTTCAGGAATTGGTTGTATCAGTAATTATGATGGTTACTTAAAATATGATCGTGTAGCCTCTGGGCTGGCTACTGTGTCGTATTGAGCCATGCCGACAGGGGGAATGTTGGCACGGTCGTGTTCGGGGTAGGTGTATGCGTCTATTTGGTTGAGTTTGGAGGTGTCGATGGCGGGTTTTTTAGGCATGTGGGGAAGCCTTGGGTGATTCAAGATTTCTGGGTTTGTTATGTCTGGCTCTTTTACACATCTGACGCTGTCGAG
>NZ_BDHD01000987.1:0-420 GCF_054786075.1 Treponema sp. R6D11
ATTATGTACGAAGCAAGAAAATTAACGGAAGAAGAAAAACAAAATATAATTTACGTTATAACCGATTTTATTTTTGAAGATCTTCCAGAGGAGCCGACCGAATATGCTGTTTTAATGAGACAAAAACATGAAGAATTTCTCGCGTATTTATTAAATGAAGACGATCCTTGTAGAATTGAGTCTCTTTTAGGAGCGTGCGAAAAATATATAAAAGAGCCTAGAGATGATTGGGAAAATGATGCTTTGGGTATGGAATATGATAAATGGATAAACAATATGCCTTTTTGGACTGATATATTTAACCCAAAATGGTATGAATGGAAAAAATTAAAAAAGATAAAAGCAAAAAAAGACACTGAAAAATTCAGCTCTGTGCCTAAAGAACTGAAAGCCCAAATAGATGAGGCACTGGAGAAAAAC
>NZ_BDHD01000988.1:0-420 GCF_054786075.1 Treponema sp. R6D11
GTGGGGCATTGTTACCGCTGTCATACGGTGATAGAGCCTTTCCTCTCCGAACAGTGGTTCGTAAAAATGAAGCCGTTAGCCGAAAAAGCCCTCGCCAGTTGGCAGAAGGGCGAAATTATTTTTTACCCCAAAAAATGGGAGAACACCTACAAACACTGGATGGAAAACATAAGGGACTGGTGCGTAAGCCGCCAGCTCTGGTGGGGGCACAGAATCCCCGCATGGACTTGCGAGGACTGCGGCAAACTTACGGTTTCGCGTAACGACATTGATACTTGCCCCCATTGCAAGAGCAAGAAAATCACGCAAGATCCCGACGTGCTGGACACTTGGTTTTCAAGCTGGCTTTGGCCTTTTAGCACGCTAGGCTGGCAGAAAGTGGGAAGCGACACGCCGGATTTGCAAAAGTTTTACCCGACA
>NZ_BDHD01000989.1:0-420 GCF_054786075.1 Treponema sp. R6D11
GAATTAGACGGACTGTTGGAAAATGGCACTCAGGCGATGATAGTAGAAGTTAAAACAACCCTCGAAATTGAGGACATAAACGACCATATAAAACGCATGGAAAGAGTACGCAGGTATGCCGATGACCACGATGATAAACGCGAATTTCTGGGCGCGATAGCCGCAATGGTAATAAAACCCAAACCAAAGGAGTATGCCTTAAATCAAGGATTTTTTATCATAGAGCCGTCGGGCGACGACGTGAAAGTTATCGCGCCTGAAAACAAGCCGAGGGTTTGGTAATCGCGGTGACGCGAAGCCACGGCCTTTGTATTAGAAAGGAATAAAACTATGTACAAGTTATCGGACAGAACGGCGGGGTTTACGGATTCCGTCATACGCAGAATGACCCGCATATCGCTGAAGCACGGGGCGGTAAAC
>NZ_BDHD01000990.1:0-419 GCF_054786075.1 Treponema sp. R6D11
ATTGAATATATTACCATATTTGCGTTTAATAATAATTTCCAATCTGATCAAAACATAGCTGAATTAATTCAACTATATAATGATTCTTGCGATGACTACTTAAATTTAATTAATTATGCAAAAACAGTTGAATATATTGATGATGAAGTAATAGAACAAATAAATAATGAATTATTATCCATATCAGATAATTTAATATTGCTTAATTACAAGAAAAAAATCTCTGAATCTTTGGAACAAATGAATTTATTGGCATTAACAGAAAATGGAAAACATTGGCGTCAATATATGAAAAATGATTTAACAATAAACGAAGATTCTTCTTTTTTATTTGTTTCGTCATTTAAAGAAGGTATATTAGCGGACGCCTTGTTTTATGCAACTTATTATACAAATCGAATTAATGATTCATTTAATAT
>NZ_BDHD01000991.1:0-419 GCF_054786075.1 Treponema sp. R6D11
ATGCAGTTATACTGGGGAGTTAATAAAAGTATCAGGAAGAAAGGTGAAGAGTGAGAAACTATGAAGCGCACAAGAAAGAAGGTTGTTTCGGAGAAAGGGGTAGCGAGAAGAAAGGATAAAGAAGGGGTAATTGCAGGAAGGCCGCTTGAAAGAGAAAATATGACAAAAAATATTCGTGACGGGATTATTGCGACAGATCTGGCTAAGTGGCTTATACAGATAGGACGCTGCCGACGAGAGAGCTAGAGGAGAACGCGGCGGGCGGGGTCTCATTAAAAAAAAAATTTTAAAAAGATCATTCCAGAAGAATTTTTTTGAGAAAATATCCTTGGAAGAGCTATCCTGGAAAGGTTGTCGTGAAGGGATCTTGTGTAGAGGCTACTGTCGGGAGCATACCCTCGACAACACACTTTCAGAGA
>NZ_BDHD01000992.1:0-419 GCF_054786075.1 Treponema sp. R6D11
TTGCTCAATTTTACGCTGATATGGCTGATTTATATAACAAAAAATCTTGTAACTTGTTTTTAAGGAAAAAAATAAGAAAATGGCTCACAAAAAATGAGCTTCAATTGCTTAAAATAATTTTACTATTAGATCAACCTGCAAGCAAAGTATTTATAAAAGTAGATGTACCTGAGCCAATAAAGAATGAAGTTAAAATGTATAAATCTATTCGCTCTTTTTATAAAAAGATAAAAAAACATATTAATTAAAAAAGTTGTAAATAATAAAAATGGAAAGCGAAAAACAAACAACTATGTCGGCGAAAACAGGGAAATTTGATAGTGTCGTCAAGAGATTGGCGACACTACCTGTGGCGGTAACAAAGTGGTCTCGTATGAGAACGCTTATTTAGAAAGTAAACGCACTGGTGTCTGTTATCG
>NZ_BDHD01000993.1:0-419 GCF_054786075.1 Treponema sp. R6D11
TACGCTTAGAGTTTCCGTTACCATTGTCAGCCTTCTTTTCCGTGGTCGGCGATTACGGTAATCATGCTTCTGATCATGCCCATCCAGCAGGAATAGCGGAACTTGCCTTCTTTTTCCGGGGTAAATTCAATTATGTTTTCTCCGGGCTGAAAGACGTATTCAATGCCGTATTCTGGAAAAATAGCGGCATAATTACAGCCCGTGATGCTTCCGGGAGGAGCGTCGATTGTCCAGCGTACGGGAATGCCCTGTTGCACGGTTATCGCGGGGTAGCGGTTTGCCCTCAACGTCGATTTGACAATCTGCACGCCGTTTTCAATTACGGGGACGAACGGTTGCGCGGGAGCGGGAGCGGCGTTTTCACGGTTCAGCTTGGGCGAATCCGATGGTTTGGCGGAAGTAGTTTTGTTCGGCGCGTC
>NZ_BDHD01000994.1:0-418 GCF_054786075.1 Treponema sp. R6D11
TTATTTTGATGACGGCAGTTAAGAAGTAATTTTTTTGAAATATGTAAAAAAATATTGACATATCAGACAAAAAAGCGGTAAAATCAATTATTGGGGGGAATTTAAAATGGGTTATCTTTTTTTTCGGAAGTTGAGTGTTGCGTTGATTTTAGTTATGGCGTTTATCGGCTGTGCGACTAATGAAGTCTTGTTTAAAAACGACACTATCATATTAAAGGCTGAAAATGCTCCTGATGGAATTGTCCTTTCTTTCGATAATATTCCGTCAGATACAACCAGAATTTTTATACATATAATGGAAGTAGTGGAAGGCGTAAATCCTATTCCGACATTTACAGACATCAGAGGGACACAATTAGTTCAAGTTAAAGAAAAAGGCAAAGTTGTATGTCCGTTTGCGCAGAATGGGCATCATTAT
>NZ_BDHD01000995.1:0-418 GCF_054786075.1 Treponema sp. R6D11
TATCAAAAGAGCGCGCTCTATATCAATACCCCTCGACACAACTGGGAAATAATCCATTTTTATAAAATAAAGTCCGGCGCGCTCAATGTTGACAGTATACTCAACAAAACTTGTTTCTTCCGTACGCACAACACGCGGTTCTTTTTCAAAATTATCAACAATAGAAGCTCCCTGAGCGGAAGTCCATGAAAAAATATTAATGGGAATATCCCTCTGTCCGACAGGCGCATCAATATACTTTTCCATGTAGCGTGAATATGTATTTGTTCTTCCTGTGCTTGCGCCGCTAAGATCAAAGCCGGCATATTTAACCGAAAAATCCTGTTCCTTCCTTGTGGAGGCAAAAATGATCAACGCCGCAATAACAACAACTATAGCGGCAATTATCAAAATCTTTATTTTAGAATTATTTTCATTC
>NZ_BDHD01000996.1:0-418 GCF_054786075.1 Treponema sp. R6D11
AAGAGACATACTTCTGCGGTTGGGGACATATCTTGCGTCTCCCGAATTACGCGGCTCGAAAAAGTATCTAAAAGTAAAATCATGGTTGCGGAAGATTTGGTATATTTAGGTATGCCGAAAAGGGTTAAATCCAAAAAAGCGGCTAAGGCGTTTATTATCTGGTTTTTCAGTGTTGAAAACCAGCGCCGTATTTTGGAGTATTCCAAGACAAACAGAATAAACGAAAATATTTTCGGCGTTTGCGGAGGCTTTTCCGCGCTGAGTCCTGTTACAGAGCAGATCTACCCGCTTTTTTATCCTGAGCTTTTGGGAAGAATGCCTCCGTCGGAGTATTTTACAAACACCAATGTACTGCCCGCCAACTGGTTAATCTTAAAGGAAAGAGTGGTAATGCCCTATCTTAACGACAGAGCAAGGA
>NZ_BDHD01000997.1:0-418 GCF_054786075.1 Treponema sp. R6D11
TGTGGAGAGCAAGAACCGAGATAACGGCGGCTTTGACAGGCAGTCTGTAATAATGTTTGCCGCTGATTTGCAGGCGTTTCTTGGCGGTTTTTAAAAAACTCTTTAAAAGATGGAAAAAACGGGTCCCGCGGAAAAACATACCGGGGTAGAGAAACGCGAAGAGGGGAGACTGGAGGGGTGCCAGAGGGGTGGGGAAAAAAGTGTAGCGGGGAAAGAAAAAAAAAAAAATATAAACACAATATAAGGCGAAAACACGCAAAAAAAAAAGACAAAGAAAAAAAAAAAAAAAAGATGATCCGCAGATTAAAAACACAAACCCGACCCAAAAAAAGAATCCCCCCTCTTAAAAACCGAAAGCATCCACAAACAAAAAAAAACCCCCCCCCGCCACAAACACTGATAACGCCATGCCCACCAC
>NZ_BDHD01000998.1:0-417 GCF_054786075.1 Treponema sp. R6D11
AGCGTGTATAGACTGATAAAGAGCGGAAAAGCCGACGCCTTTATTGAGTATAACGCCGGAGAAGCCGCGTTTGACGAATACGACGATGTGACCATCGAAGATTTCTTCCCGCTCACTTTTAGCCCTGTTTCCATGGCCGCGAAAAGCAATGAGCTTGCCCCTATTATTTCGGTTGTAACAAAAGCTTTAAGGGGCGGCGGCATCCAGTATGTTAACAAGCTGTACAACGAAGGACAGCGTAGTTACACAAGAAACAAATTGCTTAGAAGTTTAACTCCGGAAGAAAAAGTGTATTTGTTGACTAGTCCGGTCGTGCAGGTAACCGCGGCGCCGTGGTTTTATCCGCTTGACTTTTACAATAAATTCGAAAACAGGTGGGAGGGTATCGCCTTCGACGTACTCGACGAAGTAACACAG
>NZ_BDHD01000999.1:0-417 GCF_054786075.1 Treponema sp. R6D11
GTTCTGGTTTTGGGGGAGAGTAGCCCTTCTTTGTACAAGGCTTCCATCCAATATTCCCAGTCCTCGCCGCCCATAACTTTTATCGTGTTGTAGATTTCATCTTCGGTGGCGGGTTCAGCCTGCGTTGAAATAAACAAAACTTACGCGGAGCCCGGGAAGATAGCGGGCGCGTGGGTCTCCGTAAACACAGCCCTGGTTACCCGTTCAAGCGCGGTAATTCCGATTATCCCCCTGTACATTTCATGTTTGTTCAAAGTGATGAAGGAGATGAATCTCCACGAAGGCTGCATCCAGCAGATTACGCGCCTGTCCCGCGACCGCCTGTACGCGGCCGAAAGCGGCGACCCGGAAATGGTTCCCGTAGACCGCAAGGGGCGCATCCGCATCGACGACTGGGAAATGCGCGAGGACGTGCAG
>NZ_BDHD01001000.1:0-417 GCF_054786075.1 Treponema sp. R6D11
CTTTATCGTTAAGCGAATGTTTAGACAGTACGTTTATACAACCGATAATTTTTAATGTGTCTTCGGTGTTTATTTCCATGTCTTTATTTTTCTTGATTGTTTCTTTTATTTTTTCGGTTAATTGTTCTTCTTCCATTGTTAAAACAATGACTTTGTAATCTGATAATAATCCGTCACTTACCGCTTTGCCGAAACCTATACGGTGCATTTCTTCGCCGTAAAGTTCCACATCGTCCATTGAGCAAACTTCCGCTGACGCTTCTTTGGCTTTCTTTTGGGCGGCTTCTGTATAAATTCTTGGCGTAGCGGTCATGTAGATACGTTTCTTGCTGTTTATAAAATTATTGTCATGGACTTTTACAAAAGCCGATTCATCGTTAGTAGAAAGAGTTACACCCGTTGTACGATGGGCTTCAT
>NZ_BDHD01001001.1:0-416 GCF_054786075.1 Treponema sp. R6D11
ATTCTATAGTATTCCCATTTTTCACAGAGTCAAAAAAACGGGCCGCTGATTTCTCGTCCTTAAAATAAAAATGATTCACAGTGTATATCTGGTCCTTTACATTTCCTTTAGTTAAAAAATATTCCGCCCCTCCCCGCGCGTCAAACAACTTGAACGCCGTCGCCCAAAACCCGGAGTCATATTCCCGGCGTTCGACTATCAGGTCGTTTTTCTTTTTCCCGTACACCTGTATTGCCGTACCCTCAATCCCAAGATCGTTCTCAATCTCTTCTTTGCTTAATGAAGGGCCCCATTCTTCTGAAAAAACGTCGTCGTCTTTCCCCATCTCTCTTATTATCTTAATCATTTCCACTATAAAAACGATCATCCGTTTTAAAAGCACTATTCTCATGATTATGTTAGCGCTCACCAGTAAC
>NZ_BDHD01001002.1:0-416 GCF_054786075.1 Treponema sp. R6D11
TGGTAATACAGTTTATTACAACTTGCGGGGGATTTTTTATAAAATGATTTCGTGCATATTTCGTATATTTTTCTTTTAATTTTTTTACTGTAAGAGTTTTATCGTTCTCCGTTTCTGAAATTTCAAGAATATCCACTTCGGCAGTTTTATTTTCCATAAGAATTAGTATATAGCAAGAATTGAGGAATGGGCAATTATCAAAGGGACACGCAACGGTAATTAACACCACTTTTCTTGGTTCGCTCTTTGGTTCTTGTGGTTCGTGGTAAAAAATAAAAATCAATAGCCGTCGGACATCAGGCGGTTCTGATCGCGCTGGTACAATTCCTGATAAATAAGATTGCGATTTTTTAGCTTTTCTTTTACCGCTTTTGTAAAAGGCATATAACGCCAGAAAGTGCCGCGAACATCTTTAT
>NZ_BDHD01001003.1:0-415 GCF_054786075.1 Treponema sp. R6D11
TTCCAGCAAGACCGATAGAGCCGGAGGGTCTGTTTGATGAACCGCCTGCGGCTTCAATTTGTAATTCGCCCGCACCCGCTAAAAGTTTTATAAGCCCTTCGTTTTCCCTAAACGGTTTTTCCAATTCCGCGCCAGAACGAATTAGCAGTCGAAGTTTTTTATCGGGCGTTATGCCGCATTCACTGCGTAAAGTACGTGCCATTCCAACCAACGATTGAAGAGCGGCGAAATTTTTCTCTTGCAAGGGAGCGTTGCGTTTTTCATCGTAGACAGGGTATTGGGCGTTTATAAGCAAAGTTTCCTGCCCTGTTTTATTTTGCGTTTTTGTTCCTGTAAGTCTGAAGTTTTCCGGTAATTTTTGGTAGATTTCTTCCGTCACAAAGGGCAGGAGAGGGTGGAGCAGGCGTAAAGATTG
>NZ_BDHD01001004.1:0-415 GCF_054786075.1 Treponema sp. R6D11
AAATTCTGTTTACCCCCGCCACCGCCGCCGCCCACATCGGGCGCTTTTTTTGTCTGTAGGCAGGGGGCGCGATCTTCTTCGTATTCGTTTTTTCTCTTTATCCTCCCCCCCCCATAACGCCCTCTCCCCCACCCCCCCCCTCCGGCCCTCCCGGCATTCCCTTCCCCCGCCTCTCCGCCCTCCGCAGGATTCCCCGGCAAGCCTTCGGACTTAAATAGTATTTCTCCGGCACATTTTTTTCCAAAATCTGCGACAAGGAAGATTCTTTTACGACGTTGGGGCACTCCCCAGTATTTAGCGTCCAATTTTCTCCAAGCCAACGACCAACCGTCTCCCACAACGGCTCCTGCAGATTTCCAAACAGCGTTTCCGTCTTTTGACGGAGGTCGAGGAATTGAAATTGCCCCCCCCCCCC
>NZ_BDHD01001005.1:0-415 GCF_054786075.1 Treponema sp. R6D11
CTCCCGGGCCGTTTACAACGCAACCCATAACGGCTATTTTAATGTCTTTTTTGATGTGTATTGTTGCGTCAACTATTTTTTTTGCTAGGTTTATTAGATCCCCGTTAGTTCTCCCGCAGGTCGGACAAGATATGACTTCGACGCTGTTGGTTGCTTCTCCGCAGGCTCTAAGGATAGCTTTTGCGGCTATAATTTCATCGGTTGGTGGAGCAGAGAGAGAGACGCGGATAGTGTCGCCCACGTGATTTTCTAGAAGTTTTGCAATTGCGATTGCGTTTTTAGCCGTGCCAGAAATTGCATCGCCGGCTTCTGTTATGCCGATATGAATTGGATACTTGATTTGGCGAGGTTGCTAACAACGCATCATACGCTTGGCAACAGTTGACACAGCTATTCCTCCTCATCACAATAAACC
>NZ_BDHD01001006.1:0-415 GCF_054786075.1 Treponema sp. R6D11
GACATATACCTATATTAATCCCCCTAAACGTAAAAATGGAAAAATAAGATATTGGCATATACCATTCTTGGGCACTGAAAAAAAGGGGAAATTTCCATGGATTTTGCGGAATGAATTGAAAGATGCTTTATTAAGTATATATATTGAAAAGAAAATAAAATTAAAATTACCAGAAGAGTATATTGAGGAAATATCTACTTTTATCGAAGGGAAACAAAAATCTGTTTTAACTACTATCTATGAAAGAAATCCAAAAGCCAGGGAAGCCTGTTTAAAACATCATGGGTATAAATGTAAAATTTGCGGTTTTGATTTTGAAGAAAAATATGGTGCAATTTCACCGCCAGATGCCTTAAAATTATCACTTTCCAATAGAAATAATAGTATATTTAATACTTTCTCATTAGTTATATAT
>NZ_BDHD01001007.1:0-415 GCF_054786075.1 Treponema sp. R6D11
GGGGGGGGGGGGCAATTTCAATTCCTCGACCTCCGTCAAAAGACGGAAACGCTGTTTGGAAATCTGCAGGAGCCGTTGTGGGAGACGGTTGGTCGTTGGCTTGGAGAAAATTGGACGCTAAATACTGGGGAGTGCCCCAACGTCGTAAAAGAATCTTCCTTGTCGCAGATTTTGGAAAAAAATGTGCCGGAGAAATACTATTTAAGTCCGAAGGCTTGCCGGGGAATCCTGCGGAGGGCGGAGAGGCGGGGGAAGGAATTTGCGGGAGGGGTGGAAGCGGCGGTTGAGCAGGAGGCCTTTATGGGGGGGGAAGCAAAACGAGAAACAACGAAAAAGAAGAAGAACGGGGCCCCTTCCTAAAGACAAAAAAAGCGCCCGATGTGGGCGGCGGCGGTGGCGGGGGTAAACAGAATTT
>NZ_BDHD01001008.1:0-415 GCF_054786075.1 Treponema sp. R6D11
TTTTCGTCCGGCGGAGAAGATATAAATTTAACGCATCTGTTAAGGTATTTTTTTGCCGCTAAATCGCTTTTATTTTTATCGTAGATTGTCTGAAATATGTTCTGAGCGGACAGGAAATCACGTTTTTCGTAAAAAATAAAAGCTTGTTCCCAGTTTTTTACCATTTCCTGTAGTTCTGGTGTTGTTTCGGAAGCGATTTCAAGTAACTCATAAAGCCGCAAGGGGGTGTTAATGCCGACAACGCGAACCCTGCTTAAAGGACGCAAAACAAACTCGTTGCCTATTTGCGCTCTTGTATATTCGCTAATCAGGATACCGCCTGTGTCATACTGTTTGTTAACTCCCTCTAACCGCGCCGCCAAATTTACCGCGTTTCCCATGATTGTATAATCCATTTTGTTGGGAGTGCCCATGT
>NZ_BDHD01001009.1:0-414 GCF_054786075.1 Treponema sp. R6D11
GTAAAAAAATAAAGCTTAAAAACCTTAAGTTTTACAAGTTTTGGTCATTATTATTTATATAAGGAGGAAATTATGAAAGGAAAAAACAAGGGGGCAATTATGACCCAACATCAGTATGAGATAGAGGAACGAGATCGGGCACAAATTAAGGAATACTTCCTGACAGGGCAAATAAGCGCAGAGGTGGCTGTCTTTATAATGCATTTGCTTGGTTTTTCCGCAACAAGAGCCAAGAGGCAAAATGGCCTGCCTGCTTCGCCCATCTTGCGCGGATTAATGAAGTAAAAACGGGCGTTCCTTTTTCAAAACCCTGCGAATTTTCATTTATAAGAAAGCTTACAAAAATCTTCTTTAATGCGGGCGGAATGCTCTTTTTGTCTTTTACCTTTGATTTTAACGAATCCTGCTTAAAAT
>NZ_BDHD01001010.1:0-414 GCF_054786075.1 Treponema sp. R6D11
GGCGATGGGTGAGGCGGTACTAAAGGCGTTGGAGGAAATATGAAAAGCGATCAATTAAACAAGGGCATTGCCCGTTCCCCCCATCGCGCGCTTTTTAAGGCGTTGGGTTTTATCGAAGAAGAATTTAAAAGACCGCTCATTGGGATTGCCTGCGCTAAGAGCGAGATAGTACCGGGGCATCTGCATCTTGACAACGTCGCACGCGCGGTAGCGGACGGAGTTCGCATGGCAGGTGGAGCGCCCGTTATCTTTCCCGTAATCGGAGTGTGCGGCGGAATAGCGATGGGGCACGAGGGAATGAGGTACTCACTGCCGACAAGGGAACTGATCGCCGACTCGGTTGAGTGCATGGCACTTGCCCATGCCTTTGACGCCCTTGTCTTTATCCCCAACTGCGACAAGATAGTGCCGGGC
>NZ_BDHD01001011.1:0-414 GCF_054786075.1 Treponema sp. R6D11
TGGCCCGCCACGTCCGTAAAGATTACTTTTTTCCCTTCGTCGTTGTACCGTTTCGCCCTGCTTATTCCAAAATGGAAAGTTTTAGCCCCCATGCCCTGCATGTTCCTGATCATCAGCATAATCATGCTGAAACCGATAATCCACGGAGGCATGTCAACTAACACCCTAAGTAGTGAAAATTTCTTACCCGCGCCGGAAATGACGATGTTTTTTTCTTTCAGTAACGGCAGAAGATCGGGATCCGTATAGGGAATGCGGGTTCTAAGCAGGGCGAAACGGTACAACGACGAAGGGAAAAAAGTAAGCTTTACGGACGTGGCGGGCCAGAAGGACGCTAAATTCGAACTTGAAGAAGTTGTTGAGTTTTTGAAAAACCCGCAAAAATTTACAAAGATGGGCGCGCGTATCCCAAAG
>NZ_BDHD01001012.1:0-412 GCF_054786075.1 Treponema sp. R6D11
ATAAGGTTAATACTTAAACTCACTGCCGCCGATAAACTCGCGCAGTATGCTAGTCCCGGGTACGTACTGCGGCGGAATAGGCGTAAAGTTTTCCAAGAACGACAACAGCCTCGTGGCTTCGGCGTATTCTACCATGTTGGGTTTTACGGCTTTTAACAGCGGGTCGGAGAAGTACTTGAAGACCGAAAGTTCGTAATCGAGGGCGGAATTAAAAGTGGCGTCGGCTGTTTCCTGAAAAGGGAAAATATACTTGCGCTCGCCGGCCTGCACTTTGGGCCACATTCTCATGGTGCCGACAGCCTCCATTCCCCTGAATTGGGAATCGCGCACCATGCGCCGTAAAAGCCTGTTGTCGCTGGTGGGGATTCTGTTGTGGTCGTCCAGGTTAAGCTGGGTAAGCGCGGAAATGTAA
>NZ_BDHD01001013.1:0-412 GCF_054786075.1 Treponema sp. R6D11
ACATAAGGCATTGGCTCGTTGGAATGGCGGCGATGAAAAAAATGGCGTTCTTCTTCTATGCTTCCGGCTTCGTCTTCGCTCTCTTCGCCAATGCTTTTTTCGTGGGGGATAAGCCCCTCTTCAGCTCCGGCGATAAAAACAACCGGAAACTCAAGCCCCTTTGCGGCGTGAATTGTCATCAAGTTTACTTTGTCTTTTTTGTCGTCTTCGCCGTCATCTCTTGTGATAAGGCTTATCCTGTTTAGCCAGTCATAAAGCCCCGAATCAAAATTATCGGGGTCTGTTTCCCAGTTGTCTATCATTCCGATAAAATATTCAATATTGCTGAATTTCCAACGGGCTTTTTTTTCGTCTTTTCCGTGTTCAAGAACAAGGTAACTCCAGTAGTCTATATTTTCGACTAACGTGCGAG
>NZ_BDHD01001014.1:0-412 GCF_054786075.1 Treponema sp. R6D11
AAGAGCCCTATCCGCAGCATAATCGGCGCAGGAAATTCAATAAATCAAAAACCTGATATAACTCAAAACAAAAATATAAACTTCTAAAATGCCGTGACCTTTTTCTTCAATTCATCCGGAATTTCTCTTAAAAATTGCGATGGCGGATTAAACGATGTCTTCCCGAATTGCATCCTTTGCCTAGCATTAGTTAAAAATAATTTTTCTTTCGCGCGAGTAATCCCAACATAGCATAATCTGCGTTCCTCATCCATCTGCTCGGTATCCAAAAGCGAGCGATACGAAGGGAATATATTTTCTTCCATTCCTGCAATAAACACAACAGGAAACTCTAGCCCTTTTGCAGAATGCAACGTCATAAGCGTGACTTTGTCATCACTAGACAACTCGTCTGTATCCATATACAAAGCAA
>NZ_BDHD01001015.1:0-412 GCF_054786075.1 Treponema sp. R6D11
ACACGTATTTGGCGTGGGAAAACTGCTTGTTTTTCAGGTAAAATTCACCTACATTGAACAGGCCGTCCGCGGGCTGCTGCTCTTCCTTTGACATTACTTTTGACACCTGTTTATGCACGCGCCTCATCTGGTTGGAGAAAACCTTAAGCATCTTCATTATAATTCTGGAATTCGCCATCGCTACGGCTTCAAATTCCTGCACCGTAAAAACCATAACGGTAGTGTCGGACAACGCCATCGCGTTTTCTTCGCGGGAATAACGCCCCAATGCGGATTTAACCCCAAAGAACTCGCCGGGCGCCACGGATTCGCGTATGTCTTCCCCGGTCTCTATATCCTGGGAAACAAGGCTTACCTTGCCGCTTTGCAGGATATAAATTTTATCCGCGGGATCCCCTTGGAAGTATATTAG
>NZ_BDHD01001016.1:0-411 GCF_054786075.1 Treponema sp. R6D11
CTTATCAAACTATCAATTTTCTATTTAACACCTCAACCTGTTCTTTGAAAAGGGATATATTATCAACGCCCTTTACCTTACGCTCTTCTTTTATTTCTTCATACTTTTCGCGGTAGCTTTTTACAAGATCCGCAAATATGTTTCTTAAGGTCACTATGGCATTTTTTGCGACCAAGGCGTAATCAATGGCGAAATCTCCATCAACATCATTACAGTAAAAGCGGACTTTGTTAATGCTCACAACATCATCTTTCAAATCAATTAACCCTTCAACATAGCTATTTTCGGAGATCCAAACCTTAAATAAAAAATCGCTATAAGAAGGCTGTAAGTTAAATTTATGGATCTTTCCAATCGCATCCTCAATTTGAGTTCTTGCCAAGTCTTCCATAATGTTGCGAAGGATATAGA
>NZ_BDHD01001017.1:0-410 GCF_054786075.1 Treponema sp. R6D11
ATTTTATCAGGTTCGACGGTCAATGAAGAAAAAAAACTTATTTATAAGGGCTTTACAAAAATGCCCAAATATTTGACCGGGGAAAAAGAGATATTTCATTTACAGGAAATTTTACAGGAATGGGGCGAAATTAAAAAATTGCCCAAAAAGAAAATATATCTTTACGACCTGTCGAAAATGAGTTTGTTACAGTTAGCCGCAATATCCGGCGGCGGTTCCCCGGCAACCCCGGCAAGGAATTATTGGCGGGGCGGTATAAAAAAACTTAAAAATCCCCGTTGGGAAGAAAGGCCGGTTTCGTTTAATTAAACCCCCGAAAAGACGGGGTTTCTCGATGAAAAGCCCGCCGGGAAAGGCGTGTTTTTGCAGGGGGGGAATGAAGCGCCTAATAAAGGGCAAAAAGTGCTTTG
>NZ_BDHD01001018.1:0-410 GCF_054786075.1 Treponema sp. R6D11
CTGTAAAAGGTATTTGCAATAATCTCAAATTAATACTATATTAATTTAATATGTCTAAAATTAAGTTTGACAAACATATATTAGTCGGCTTTTTATTTTTTCTCCTGATTTTTTCCTGTTCCACTTCAAAAAACGTAAAAGGTTCAGATAGCGCAAATGCTAAAAAAGCTGAGCCTGTTATGGTTTATTACGAAGGCGATTTACTGAATATTTTTTTCCATGCGTTTATTGCGCAGCCGGAAATAGCATTTTATGGGAGAAAAAAAGATCATTATAAAGAATGGTTTTTTACCGCCGATGAATATAAAAAAATTCTGAATGAACTGTATTTACAAAATTATGTATTGGTCGATATCAAAGAATTTTATACAGTAACGTATACAAAAAATATAAAGACAGTTAAGGTAAAT
>NZ_BDHD01001019.1:0-410 GCF_054786075.1 Treponema sp. R6D11
GAGTTGTTGTTCGAAATATTAACTTTAAACTTTCATGATCTTTGTTGAACGATAATATATCTTAGTAAAACGAAAATCTAACGGACAAGAACTCTGCGTCCTCCGCGCCTTTGCGCCTCTGCGTGAGGTCTTCGTGTTCTTTTCTTAACTTTTCTCTATAGCTTCTAATAACCCGCACAGGTAACTTACTCCCAGCGCCCTGTCGTATAAGCCGTAGCCGGGCATGGAAACCTCTCCCCAGATGTTTCTGCCGTGGTCGGGGCGGATTGGGCCTTCGTAACCTGTGTCGTGCAGGGCTTTCATAATAGCGTACATGTCCAAAGAGCCGTCCGTGGAAAGATGGGCGGACTCTTCAAAATTGCCGGGGCCGTTGTGGCGCACGTTGCGGACGTGGGCGAAGTGTATCCGTC
>NZ_BDHD01001020.1:0-410 GCF_054786075.1 Treponema sp. R6D11
TAGCGGCGGTTATTTTCGGTCTTGGGTTTTTCCACAAAAAAATTAAAAGCGGCACGGGGGAAATTTTATTTATGTGGGTTTATCGCAGCCGTGTGCGCCCGTTAAGAAAGATTTTTTAAATTTCTCACAGCGGGAAGAAAAATCTTTTTTTATGTTTCTGTGGCCCCAACAAAAGGTAAAGCGGGGAAATATAAAAAAAGCCCATTTTTATGAGGAGGGTGCTTATAAAAAAAAAAAAAAACACCCATTTGGGGGGCTCCCAAAAAAAAAAAAAAAAAAAAACAAACCACCACGGGTCCCCACCCACACCCGGGCGGGAGGTATTCTGCGTTTTTACCTCAAAAAAAAGAGAAAAAAAAGAAAATTAAAAAAAAAGTTTTGAAAATTAAAGAAAGGGGGTGGGTGGGGCT
>NZ_BDHD01001021.1:0-410 GCF_054786075.1 Treponema sp. R6D11
AACCGCGGCAAGATAGATCGCCTGATCGTCGTTGTTTTTTACGGCGGTTTTTATGGGGGCTTCCCCCGGATTTTAATTCGCCAGGGATTGTGTTTCCCCCGGGGGGGGGGTTTTTTAAAGAACGCCGCTAGGGGGGGGGGAAAAAATTTTTTGGGGTAGGGAAAAAAAGTCAAAAAAGGCCTCCAAGCCCTAGGGGGGAAGAAAAAAAAATTTTTTTTTGTGTTTTATGGTTTATATTGATAGTAACGTTCCCTTGCGACAAACCGGCGGGGGGGGCGGATTTGGGGGGGAGAGAAAAAAAAAAAAAAATCAGCGAAATTTTTAAAGAGGAGGGAGGTAGGGGAGAAAAAAGCGACAACCGCCGTTATGTGAAAACATTTAAGGCGTGGGGCAGGGGAAACACGCACAGT
>NZ_BDHD01001022.1:0-410 GCF_054786075.1 Treponema sp. R6D11
TTTTTCTCGCTTGGTTTTTTTTTTTTTTTCAAAAGAAAAAGCGGGCATAGGTTTTTTCTCCGTCTCGGGTGGGCGGGGAGTTGTAAAAAAGAGACAGCAGGGAAGACAGGAAGGGGCGATTCCACAAAATTTTTGGGCAGCCCGGAACCGCCACAGGCAGACTTTCCAGCCGTGAGCCGAATTTGCAAAACATACCAGTCCGTGCCGAAGAAGGCAGGCGTATCCGTGAAGCGTTTATCGCAAAAAGCGGCTGTGTGCTTATTTCCGCCGACTACAGCCAGATAGAGTTGGTAGTGCTTGCCCATCTTTCGCAGGATAAAAATTTAATTTCAGCGTTCAAAGAAGACCGTGATGTTCACGCCAGAACAGCCTCGCTAATTTTTGGCATTGATGAAAATGAAGTAAAAAAC
>NZ_BDHD01001023.1:0-410 GCF_054786075.1 Treponema sp. R6D11
CGCCCAAGGAGCGTATGCAAAGGAGAAACCAAAACCTAAAGGTAGCACGAAGCGGCGGCAGAGAGCCAATAACGGCAGGGTTTGCGTAGTTTCATTTTTTTGCCAATCAATTAAAAACGCTCTTGCCGTTGAATCGAAACGTGATTTGAAAATTCCCCACATTGATGATTGTAAAAATGAGTCGGCGTTTTCGCAGACGGCGAGATCGGCTTCTTTTATATCTTTAATATATTCCGTATTAATGCACTTCACCTTCGGGAATTATTTTAGTACGCACCGGGTTTCCGTTTAGACACAACTTTTTTCCGCCGCAAAAAACGGTATTGTCCTTTACTGTAATTTTATACGAAAAAAATGTATCAATGTCTATTTCTGCCGGAGCGGGAACATGTTCCTCTCCTTCGGGCAAA
>NZ_BDHD01001024.1:0-409 GCF_054786075.1 Treponema sp. R6D11
GAGTGGGATACCAGTAATTCAGAAGAGGGTTCAAGAAACGGTAAACCTCGGCGAGCGCGTCACAGGCGTTCTGACCCTCCAAGCGGGCGTATCCGACTGTTTTCCGTACCACGTCGCCGTTTTTCTGCTCGACGAAGCAATTGTCGTTTTTCCGGTAGGGGCGGCCCCGGGTGAACTTAATGCCGTTCTGGACGCACCAGTCAAGGAGCTGGTGGTTGATGAACTCCCCGCCGTTGTCGCTGTCGATGCCGAGCAGGGGGAACGGGAGGCCGTCCCTGGCGCTTTCAATGCGTTTCATGACCCAGCGGTGGGCGTTGTTGAGCAGGGCGCACTCTTCGGTCCACCCCGAGCCCACGACGGGGAGCGTCAGCGTCTGGCAGAACTGGCCGGAGGCGTTAGCCCCGCAGTG
>NZ_BDHD01001025.1:0-409 GCF_054786075.1 Treponema sp. R6D11
GTAAGATTCAATAAAGCGGAAACTTCTACGGCGTCTTGAGCGAACATTTCATAAAAATCACCCAACCGGAAAAAAAGTATGTTTCCTTCCTGTTGTTTTTTTATGCGCCTGTACTGCTCTAGCATAGGACTTGTTTTTAGCTCGTCCATAACTTTTATTTTTTGTTTTTTGCCTGCAAATTCTTGATTAGTTTTTCCGTTATGTCAACCGAAGGACTATACCAAACAATGCTTGGATTGTTTTTCATGTTTAAGACTACAGTATACCCCTCGCTCTCCGCTATATAACGTATTTCATTATATACTTGATCAAGAAATGTTCCTGATTGCATTAGTTTGCCTCTTTCTGCATCCAGTTCCGCTGTTTTTACCTGATAATATTCTTTTAAAAACTCGGATCTTCTGTAGAT
>NZ_BDHD01001026.1:0-409 GCF_054786075.1 Treponema sp. R6D11
ATTTTGCTCTGTCCGCTTGACACGTCGAGCGTTTGGGTACAATCGCCCGCGGCGAAAATGTCCTTTGCGGACGTTTCCGATTTTTCATTGACAATGATGCCGCGCTCGATTTTCGCTATCCCGTTAAGAAGGGCGGTGTTCGGGCGCACGCCGACGGCGAGGACTAGTACGTCAAAGTCTATTTGTTCCCCGTTTTCAAAAACGGCCCTTTTGTTTTCAAACTTCTTTACGCTTGCCGCGAGCTTGAATTCCACGCCCTCTTTTTCGATATGGGCCTGGACGATTTTCGCCCCGTCGTCGTCAAGGATACTCGACAAAATGCGCGGGGCGAGATCGACTACCGTTATGTGTTTTACACTCTTGTGGATGCCTTCCGCGCACTTTAAGCCGATAAGGCCCGCTCCTATGA
>NZ_BDHD01001027.1:0-409 GCF_054786075.1 Treponema sp. R6D11
CAGTGCCGGCACCGTCCGATTTTTCCGGCGTACTTTCAGGAGTAGCGGCGGGGGGGGGGGGAGCGGTCTGCTGTTTCACGGGCGTTTTTTTCCCTGTCTCTTTCGCGGCGGCGGGGACAGCCTCTTTTTTGCCCGCGGGGTTTTCCTTTTCGGGGGGTTTCGGGGGGTTTTTCCCTTTTTTTTTTGGGTTGTTCCCGTCGGTCCCGGTGGGGGGGGGTAATTTTTTTTTCCTGTTGGAATGGGATTTTTTTTTTTCCCCCACTTCGTTTTCCCCACCGGGGGCGGGGCGTCCTTTTCCTAAAACGCAGCTGGGGCCCCCCCCCCCTCCCCCTCTGGGACACCCCTTATAACCACATGGAGAAGAAAAACCGCCAGTATAACGAAGGCGTCGCCAACGGAATGCTCCCAA
>NZ_BDHD01001028.1:0-409 GCF_054786075.1 Treponema sp. R6D11
AAAAAAGAGGCGCGTGAAGCGGCGAGAAAGATCGCCCTTAAAATCCCCAAGCTTAAAGACTGCAAGTACCATCTAGAAGACGGCAAAGAGGGGAAAGAGTCCACCATTTTTATCACGGAAGGCGACTCCGCCTCCGGCTCGATAGTTTCAAGCAGGAACGTGCTGACGCAGGCGATTTTCTCGCTTCGCGGCAAAGTGGAGAACGTCTACGGAAAAAAACGCGCCGCCATCTACAAAAACGAGGAACTTTTCAACATGATGATGGCCCTGGGCATCGACAACGACATCGAAGGCCTCCGTTACGCGAAAATAGTAATCGCCACCGATGCCGACTTCGACGGCTTCCACATACGAAACCTGCTTTTAACCTTCTTCCTCTCTTATTTTGAGGAACTTGTTACGGCGGGCC
>NZ_BDHD01001029.1:0-408 GCF_054786075.1 Treponema sp. R6D11
ATCGAGACGGCGTCGTAGTTTTTAAACCTTTTGTCCCTGTAACAAAGGGAGCTTTGAAACAGCGTAATGCGCTTTTTTTCAATTTCTGCCATGCGGTCAAGTTTAAGGTTGTCGGCCGCCCTGCTTAAAACAGCGGCGGACACGTCTGTTCCCGCTATGGCGGTAAAATATTTTTCCTTCTTTAGAAGTTGCAGCAAATGTCCTTCGCCGCACCCCATGTCCAGCACCGATTTCGCGCCGCTGTTTCTCAATTCGTCAAATACAGCGGCTAACCGTTGATCGTTAAGGCGAGGTATCTTTACCGTTGCGGCGGATTCCGCTTCCGCGTCGCCTTCCGTCGCTGGATTTTCCGTGCCGCCTTCGCCGTTATCGATACGGTTAAGCCGCTCAAGTGCCTGCCTTGTGTAC
>NZ_BDHD01001030.1:0-408 GCF_054786075.1 Treponema sp. R6D11
GATGTCGGCCTCTGCGTAACGGCGGCGGTTGTGTTTGCGGCGGGGGGGGGGTTTTCTGGGGTTTTGGGGGGGTTTGGTTTTTTTGTGGGGGGGGTTTTTTTTTTTGGGGGGGGTGGTTTTTTTCTTGGCCGGGTGCTTTTTTTTTTGCGCGGGGCCGGTTTTTTTTTTTTTGTTCTTTTATGCAAACCCCCCGGGCGCCAAAAGGCTGGAATTTTGTACCACACCAAAAAGAATAGTGGGGGGGGCAAGTTTTTTTTTTTTCTTTTTCTCCCACGCATCATGGGGGAGGGTGGGTGTGTGTTTATGGGGGAAATCGTTGTGGGAAAAAAACAATATTTTGGGGGCGAAAAAAAAAAAAAAAAAAATTTGCGCCGCCCCGCCAATTATCCTGTTGGGTCTGTAACAAGT
>NZ_BDHD01001031.1:0-407 GCF_054786075.1 Treponema sp. R6D11
GTCCCACACGGAAACTTGCACTTCTCCGATGTGCGCTTTTTGGAGCAAAAGCATGTACAGTCTCGATTGCCCGATGCCTCCGCCCATTGTCAGCGGAAGTTTGTCTTCAAGGAGCATTTTGTGGAAAGGCAATTTTCTGCGGTGCTCGCATTTATTTTTGGTAAGCTGCGAGTCAAGAGATTTTGAATCGACGCGAATTCCCATTGAGGAAATTTCAAAAGCGCACCCAAGTACATCGTTCCAAAATAAAATATCGCCGTTTAACGACCAGTCGTCATAATCCGGCGCGCGCCCGTCGTGCTTAATGCCCGATTTTAATTTATCGCCTATCTTCATGATAAATACTGTTTTATTTTCTTTTAAGCAGGCGTTTTCGCGTTCTTTCGGAGAAAGAGTCGGGTATATGT
>NZ_BDHD01001032.1:0-407 GCF_054786075.1 Treponema sp. R6D11
AAAAGGATCGATTTTAGCGCATTACAAACCTGAACGTATCGGTAAAAACATATTTGATGTTGACGAGGAATTGGGCGACGCGAGAAAAAACATATTCGAGGCGATGAATAACGGGCAAACTTACTTTGGGACAGTATACGATCCCGATCTGGACGACACTTTAAGATTTGTAGTAAGGCCCATTCAAATAGGCAACTCGGATTTTTATTGGACGGTGCTTATAGGCGTTTCCGAAGATCATGCGTTAAAAGAAATCAAGGCCATAACCAATTTTACCGTTATTCTTGCGGTAATAGCCATTTTAACGACGGCGGTAATATTATTTTTCGTTTTCGGATACATCACAAAACCAATTATTTCGGTAACGGAGACGTTAAAGGACATATCACAGGGCGAAGGCGACTTAA
>NZ_BDHD01001033.1:0-407 GCF_054786075.1 Treponema sp. R6D11
GTACACGTCCACAATGGCCATGATGCGCCCCTGAAGCGGAATTTTGTCCCCTTTTAAGGAAGTAAGGGCAAAATTGTAATGTTTTCTTTGTTGCGGATAACTACGGCGGTAATCAAAAGGTATGCGCAGGCGTTTTCCGTTTTGCTTTCTTTCGCTTTAATGGTCATCTTCAGTTATACCTTTGTAAGTAAAACAGAGCGCAAGAATTTACAAACCAAAGCAAAAGACGTTATTTTTTACACGGAAGCAAATATAAAAGCCGAATTAAAAGAGCCGGAAACCCTGCTTGCCGGCATCTCAGAGACTTTGCAGGGAATGATTTTTGACCGTAACAACGCCGACACCGTGCAGGGTTATATATACCACATTAACGATTATGTGCAGGAAGAATCCGATAAACGTATGTT
>NZ_BDHD01001034.1:0-407 GCF_054786075.1 Treponema sp. R6D11
GTAGTAAGCGCCCGTCCAAGCGGCACGGAGCCGAAAATTAAATTTTACGCCTCATGTTGCGCGCATGCGGGTGGCGGACTTGATGCCGCCAAAGCCGAAGCCGCACGTAAATTGGACGCGATTAAGAAGGACATTAGAGCAGTTATCGGGGAGTAGTTCGTGTGGTTAGTGGTAAAAAAATTCTTCTCTTATTTCCCCGGACTAAACTTAAACCCGCTTCCATCAACGGTTACGCCGCCCGTCCCCGGGTACACGACGTGCATTCCCGCTACGGGGATTTTATTCTTCGCGGCGTAATCCAAAACCTGCCTGCGTAAGGCGGCTGCGGCTTTTTGATCCATGTCGTAGGTCGCGCTGATTTCGGGAACGGGGAACTGCACTAAGGCGATGTGCAGAAGGTCGCCGAT
>NZ_BDHD01001035.1:0-297 GCF_054786075.1 Treponema sp. R6D11
ACCTTTTGAGCATGGAAGACCCTGGCAGCGAGGGGGAATTTGCCGTAATTAGGGAAATTGCCGCCGGTTTCGCCAGACAAAAGGATTTTAACCGCCTTATCCATTTTTTAACGTCAAAAGCCATAAACAATCCCGCCGATGAAGAGGCTATCGTTTACGCGGCGGGGTTGTTTATGGCTTTTGACGTTAAAAAATGGATAAGGCGGTTAAAATCCTTTTTTCTTGCGAAACCGGCGGCAATTTCCCTAATTACGGCAAATTTCCCCTCGCTGCCAGGGTCTTCCATGCTCAAAAGGG
>NZ_BDHD01001036.1:0-406 GCF_054786075.1 Treponema sp. R6D11
TCTTTAGAACGTATAACAGCTGAGCTTCCTAAACCAAATCCAATATCTAAAACATAAACAAATGCGCCAATAACGAGTAGAACGGCAATAACTGTTATCGTGTTACTTTTAACAATGTCCCACGTTGGCCAAGTTACCCTTTTTAGCTCGCCTTTGATTCCTCTAAAAAAGTTTTCTCCTTTTGCTTTTTCAACCTTTTTAGCCTTATCTTTTTTCTTAACGTCTGCTTTTGCTTCTTCTTTTTTCTTTTTACCAAACATTATAGAAACTCCTTATTTAGATTCTTTATGAAGCGTGTGCGCTCTGCATGTGTCGCAGAATTTTTTGATTTCTAGCCTGTCTAGTTTCTTGTTCTTCGTTGTACGATAATTACGGTTTTTGCATTCTGTGCATTCAAGCGTAATGT
>NZ_BDHD01001037.1:0-406 GCF_054786075.1 Treponema sp. R6D11
GTTAATGCCCGTTTGCACCAAAAGGAGAAAAAAATGAGTGGAAAGAATTACAAAGCTTCAGTTGAAGCGGTGGACGAAAAACAAGTTTACGACCCAGAAGTAGCGATAGAAAACGTTATCGCAACAAGCAAAGCAAAGTTCGACGAAAGCATTGAATTGCACGTTCGTTTAGGAGTTGACTCACGTCAAGCTGACCAACAAGTTCGTGGCGCAGTGGTATTGCCACACGGAACAGGCAAAACCTTGAACGTTTTAGTCTTCGCCAAAGGAGACAAAGCAAAAGAAGCTGAAACTGCGGGCGCGGATTATGTTGGTGCAGAAGAATTTATACCGAAAATCGAGAAAGATGGCTGGTTAGACTTTGACGTTATCGTTGCTACCCCAGACATGATGGGTACGCTTGGGC
>NZ_BDHD01001038.1:0-296 GCF_054786075.1 Treponema sp. R6D11
GGAATGATTTTATGGAAATAAGGCAAGTTTTTTACAATGATGAATATTGGTCTAAACTTATTGATTTTGTAAAAAAATCATCTTGGCGGGAAAGCCCCATTATAGCAGAAAATTGGGAAAAAAATAATTTTTTGGATTGGGAAAGGGTATTTGTTGCAATTGAAAATAATAACATAATAGGGCATTGTTCATTAAATGAAAGGGATAGTGTTCCCAATGTGGAATATACTCCTTATATTCAAGCTGTTTTTGTAAATGAACAATATCGCGGCAAAAGATTAAGTGAAAAATTAATT
>NZ_BDHD01001039.1:0-405 GCF_054786075.1 Treponema sp. R6D11
GGATAAAGTTGTAGGCGTTACCCAGTACTGCGATTTTCCGGAGGAAGCTAGAACCCGCGCTGTTGTAGGCGGCTTTTCGGGGGCGACAATCAGCATGGAAATTATACGTTCCCTGGAGCCTGACCTGGTGATCCTTTCCGCGTATATGCACGCCAGGGTTGTGTCCCTTCTGGACGAGCTGGGTATTCCCTGTTTTGCCGTTGAGCCGGAGGATTTTAATCAGGTTTATGAAACCATCGCCTGTTTGGGAGAAATATGCGGATGCGCCGACGGCGCAGCGAAAGTAATCACGGAAATGCGGGGAAAAATTGCGCTTGTCAGGCAGAAAACAGAAGGGCGAAAAAGGCCTGATGTATTTTGGCTCCTTAACCAGAATCCGCTTATGACAGCGGGTTTTGGCACTTT
>NZ_BDHD01001040.1:0-405 GCF_054786075.1 Treponema sp. R6D11
AAGCGACGGCGCCACGGTAATGTCCTACGAGCAGGAAATAATCGACGAAATCGATCCCAAGCACATGTCCGCCCACATGAACGCGAAGGCGGGGGGGCATCTTTTGCCCGGTTGGGAACCCGAGCGAATGGCGCGCGTAAAAGAACTTTTTGATCTGTACCGCGACATCGACGATACCGCCCTGCTCGCCAACATGAAATATTTTCTGGAAGCGATAATGCCCGTTTGCTCGAAATACAATATAAAAATGGCGATGCACCCCGACGATCCCGCGTGGCCGGTTTTCGGCCTTCCGCGCGTTATGTCAAACAAGGAACAGATACTGCGTATACTTAAAATGGTGGACAATCCGTTAAACGGCATAACCCTCTGCACGGGCAGCTTGGGGAGCGACCCGAACAACGA
>NZ_BDHD01001041.1:0-405 GCF_054786075.1 Treponema sp. R6D11
AGATAACATCTACATCTTTCAGCATTTTACCTACGCGTTCCGGTAAAACATGGAGCATAATGGTCGCGGCGACAAAATCTTACATTTTAAAAGAAGTAGATTTTATGACCAAGTTTACTGTCATTCTTGCGGGAATAGCCATCATAATTGCGGCGATAATTGTATACATTGCCCTAAACAATACTACCAAACCAATCGTAAAGGTAGCCGAAACGCTAAAAGATATTTCTGAAGGCGAAGGCGATTTAACGCGGAATATTCCCGTCTCTTCCAAAGACGAAGTTGGCGATCTTGCCCTGTACTTCAACAAAACTTTGGAGAAAATTAAAAATCTTGTCTTAGTTATTAAAAAAGAGGCGACAAATTTAAGCAACATCGGTAACGATCTTGCCAGCAATATGACGG
>NZ_BDHD01001042.1:0-405 GCF_054786075.1 Treponema sp. R6D11
TTTACTGGCAAAGCGCCTTTCCGCGACATTTACATCCACGGCCTCGTGCGCGACAAGCAGGGGCGCAAGATGAGCAAGTCGCTTGGAAACGGACTTGACCCGCTTGAGCTTGTGGACGAGTTCGGCGCGGACGCGATGAAGTTCACTCTCGCGTTCATGTGCGCCCAAGGGCAGGACATTCTGGTGGATAAAGAATCCTTTAAGATGGGGACAAAGTTCGCCAACAAGATATGGAACGCGAGCAGATATATACTGATGAACCTTGAAGGGCGCGAGCCGGTTAAAAACCCGAAACTGTCGCCTGAGGACAAGTGGATTTATTCCCGCCTTAACAGCGCGGCGAAATCCATGAGGGAGGCGTTCTTTTCCTACCGCTACAACGATGCGGCGCAGACGGCTTATGAG
>NZ_BDHD01001043.1:0-405 GCF_054786075.1 Treponema sp. R6D11
TTCGCAATTATCCATTACAAACAGGGAAAATTTGAACAAGCTCGCGACGAGTTAAATGCCGTCCGTGAATACTACAATTCCCCCGATGCGGAACTGCTTCCCCAACACTTTAAAAGACTTTCAGAAATAGTTCTTAATACAATCACCGAGAAAGAAAAACGTAAAGACCCTACTCTTAAAAAGAAACCTAGCAATAGTTAGGCAACCAATTTTTGTGCGCTACAAGTAACTCATCTGTCATGGAGCGAATGTCGTCAATAGAGAGCTCTGCGGTTGTATGTGGCTCTAACATTGCCGCATGGTAGATGTGGTCGCGTTTTTTTGTTGTCGCGGCTTCTAATGTAATTAGGTGGACATTGATGTGGGTCATATTCATCGCGGCAAGTTGGACAGGCAATTTTACGG
>NZ_BDHD01001044.1:0-404 GCF_054786075.1 Treponema sp. R6D11
ATACGGCACGCCGCACATAGGAAGGCCGTTTCTGCTTGTAAGCGTAAGGTTTAGGAGGGCGGATACTTCAATCGCGTCCTGCGCAAACATCTCATAAAAATCGCCCAGACGGAAAAAAAGAATATTCCCCTTCTGCTCGTTCTTTATACGCCTGTACTGTTCTAACATCGGGCTGGATTGCTGTATCATCTTGATATGTCATCCATCTTGATGCGCCGTTTATCGTTTTTTTGTCAGTAAATTTGAGATTAATTTATCGGTAATATCGACCGTACTGCTGAACCAAATGATACTGTTATTCTGTTTTAAGTCCAGAACCATGGTGTAACCTTCGCTTTCGGCGATATAGCGGATCTCGTCGTATACCTGTTCCATGAAAGAGCCGGACTGCATCAGCCTTTTTT
>NZ_BDHD01001045.1:0-404 GCF_054786075.1 Treponema sp. R6D11
TTACGGCGGGCTTCCCTCAGTTTTTTGGAATCGTTCAGTAAGTCGCGCCTTTCGCGCGGGGAATTTTCTCCCAGTATTACAGAGGGGGGGCCAAAAGGGCCCGCCAGGGGGCCGCGCCCTGCCCCGTCCATTCCCCAAAACCCTAGTTGTTTTCTGTTTTTACATTCATAAAGTCTTTTTAACATTTGTCGCGCGGGGAATAATTTTTTTTCCCTTCTTTTTTTTTTTTCCCTCTTTTTGGGTCCCGGCTGTTTTGTGTTTAAAAAAACACCCCCCCCACATGCCCCCCCCCCACCACCCCAATCAAAACCATCGACAACCCCCCGCCACCTGCTGCTATTCCTATGTTTACAACAAATACCACATAACCAGAGAACCGCAGTCACAGCACATAAGCGCAGTGG
>NZ_BDHD01001046.1:0-294 GCF_054786075.1 Treponema sp. R6D11
GGTTTTAATTGCGCAAGAGCGCGGATAAGTTTTTCTATAGAACCGGCGGTATCAATCATGTCGTCTACAATCCATAGGCTTTTATTTTCCACAGGGTCTGCGCTTAAAATATTAATCGACTCAACTGTATTTGGTCTGGAATAATCGCGCTGTTTGTGGGCGACAACCAAAGCAGAGCCAAACGAGTTAGCGAAAATACGCGCTATTTTTTCCCCGCCCGCGTCTACGGAACAAAACGCCCAATTTTTTCTTACTTCGTTTTCAAGGTTATCAAGTGTTTTGATATATGTGTCG
>NZ_BDHD01001047.1:0-403 GCF_054786075.1 Treponema sp. R6D11
TCTTTCTATATGGTAAAAAGCCGACGACGCTTCGCTGTAAGAGGCGAATTTCCCCAAAAAACAACTGCCGATTATGGCAAGCCCAAGAAGCTCCGTCTCTTTATGGACACCCTCAATAACTTCTATTCCAGTTATGTCAGCCTTTATTTGATTAAGACGGGAACAGCTTGCAAGCCCTCCTGTTAAGCAAAGTTGTTTTGCCTTTACGCCTGTTTCTTCCATAACGGAAAGCACGTCCTTAATGGCGAAACCAATGCCCTCAAGAATTGAATTGGCAAACTCACTCCGTCCTGAAGAAAGGTTTATTCCGCTCCAAACAGCGGTTACAGACGGATTCCAAACCGGCGCACGTTCGCCTGCTAAATATGGAAGAAAAACCAAACCGCCACTACCGCATTTGCTC
>NZ_BDHD01001048.1:0-403 GCF_054786075.1 Treponema sp. R6D11
ATGTAAATGGGCTTGAACCTGCCCACCCCGTGGGAATCGATCCCGCGTTTGTCGGATTCAATCAGCACTTCGGCGCAAACTGCCGCGTCTTCTTCGGGAACTCCCACTTTAATAAATACGTCCTTCATAAAGGATTCCAGTATTTCAAAACTTGCGAATTCTGCCGGCATCATTTTCTCCCTATTACAATAAGTTTTGCGGCCCGCCTGTCGTAAGGGGATTCGTCCCAATCGCCGTAAATTTCGACCTTGGAAAAACCTACTTCTAAAAGCAGGGCTCTTAATTCAGACGCGGAATAGAGCCTTTGGGTAAAAACCTTTTCGATTCTTTTCCCGTCTTTTATTAGTATCCAACGATTTTTCAAAAATGTCCATGAGTCCAGCGCTTCGTATTGGGTAAGCAC
>NZ_BDHD01001049.1:0-403 GCF_054786075.1 Treponema sp. R6D11
GTCTGCAACCGTAAGGCTCGAACATGTCTTGAATATTTTAATATAGTTTACTCGAAAAATTGGTCGGTCTGCAACGTACCTTTGGCTATAGCCTCATATACGGCGAATATAGTTTACTCGAAAAATTGGTCGGTCTGCAACCGCGGCGATTTACGAAGTCAGCGAGAGGGAATATAGTTTACTCGAAAAATTGGTCGGTCTGCAACAAAAATGATCTTTGCCGTCTTGTTCTTTATAATATAGTTTACTCGAAAAATTGGTCGGTCTGCAACCCAGATTTTCAACGGGCAGTACATGGTTCAAATATAGTTTACTCGAAAAATTGGTCGGTCTGCAACCAACCGCGTCAATCGTTGTTATGCTCTATTAATATAGTTTACTCGAAAAATTGGTCGGTCTGCAA
>NZ_BDHD01001050.1:0-402 GCF_054786075.1 Treponema sp. R6D11
TTTATAAAGATGTTGCGGAAGATTTTGGGGTAGACTTTTCTAAGATAGTTGAAATTGAGCCGGATGCGGGGCTTGGTAATGGCGGATTGGGCAGACTTGCTGCGTGTTATATGGATAGTTTAGCCACGTTAGATTTGCCTGCATATGGGTGTGGTATACGTTATGAATATGGGTTATTCAAGCAAAAAATTGTTGATGGATATCAAATCGAATTACCGGATCCTTGGCTAGAAGATGGCTGTGTTTGGGAGGTTGAACATCCTGAAGATAGTGTTGAAATTTTATTTGGAGGAGAGCTTGAGGAGTATTGGGAAAACGGCAAGATGGGTTCTTACTTAAAAAATCCTACAAAGGTTATTGCTACTCCTTATGATATGCCAATTGTAGGATTTAATGGTGAGG
>NZ_BDHD01001051.1:0-402 GCF_054786075.1 Treponema sp. R6D11
AATTTGGACAGATGTAGACGGAATGTTAACAGCCGATCCAGAACAAGTTAAGAACGCCTTCCTTATAGATGAAATTTCTTATAACGAAGCGATGGAAATTTCCCACTTCGGCGCAAGGGTAATTTTCCCACCGTCGGTAAAACCGGCGCTAGAAAAAAATATTCCCATTTTTGTACGCAATACATTTAATCCAAAATGCAAAGGCACAAAAATCACCGCTAATGCCGCGCCGGGAAAATTCCCAATTAGGGGAATAAGCTCTATAAACCAAACTGCGCTTGTAAGGATTCAAGGAACAGGCATGGTCGGAGTAGCGGGATTTTCAGCCCGCGTATTCGGCGCTCTTGCCAGAAAGGGAATCAGCGTTATGCTGATTACGCAGAGTTCCAGCGAATACTCAAT
>NZ_BDHD01001052.1:0-401 GCF_054786075.1 Treponema sp. R6D11
TAAAACCTTCAAAAGAAAGTTATACCTATATATATGCGCGCAGATGTATTTTGCTTGCCTTTAGCGGAAAGAATTTTGAAAATTTTTTGTTATTTTCTGCTCTTACTTATACTCTTTTTTCTTGTCAAAAATTAAGATTCAAGTTATATTAATCCCAGAGGATAAAATGCCTATAAAAACAAAAGTAAAAAAGACAGTAAAAAATTCTCGCCAAACAAAAACTTTAAAGACTCGTAAAAAACCCGTAAAAAAAGCTCCCAAAAAGGTTACATGGGACGATTTAGAAGCTAATTTTGCCAGAATTCAAAAAACCCAAGACGAAGCATGGGCGGAGGCTTCGTTGTGGCGGGCAAGGGAGCGAAGGGAGTGCAGGGCCGGGCTGTTTTATACATTCGACGCGG
>NZ_BDHD01001053.1:0-401 GCF_054786075.1 Treponema sp. R6D11
AGTCAAAATAGACATCGTTGGCAAACTGCTTCTATATGTCTTGTGCATCTTTAATTTATCCATAAATAAATGTTGAATTTTCGATGCAATTCCATCAACCTTGTCGTTGTTATTGCCAAACTTAGGATAATCACCTTCAACTACAAAGTCAATAATCAGATCGTTTTCGTTTCTAATTGGTTTCACTTTAGCCCACTTAATCGCACTCAATGAATCTGCCACAACGGACAATCCTGCAATACCAGTCGCCATCGTGCGAACGATATCACGGTCATGCAAAGCCATTTGCAACCGCTCATAACAATATTTATCATGCATGTAATGAATAATGTTAAGCGAATTGACGTAAACCCTAGTCAACCAATTTATCATCTGCTCAAACTTCTCCATAACATCATAAT
>NZ_BDHD01001054.1:0-291 GCF_054786075.1 Treponema sp. R6D11
AGTAGGTAAAAGCGGCGCATTATTTTTTGACGTTAAATATATATATAACGGCAAAACTGGCATAATAAATCCGTATGGCGAATATACTCCAATACCTGCGGTGATATATTATAACAATTCTATTCTTGGATTTGGCGTCGGCTATAAATTTGGATTTTTTGACAGAAAACGTTAATCCTGTAAAGGCTTACAATTTTTTTCTTCATGATGTATAGTCATTATTAGGTAAAAAGTGAATTTCATAATTCGATATGTTATAAAACGGCTTCTCATGCTTGCGCCGGTACTACA
>NZ_BDHD01001055.1:0-401 GCF_054786075.1 Treponema sp. R6D11
CGGGGCGCCGACAAATACCAGCAATGTCATGGGAGCAGGTTTGTTTGTTATATAATGGATAGTATATTATTGTTTGGTTTTAGCTCTAAAATTCTTGTATATTGGCTGATTGCTTCGCTAAAACTGTTATTATTGTGAGCGGACAGGGCTTTAACAAGCAAATCGTCAATTGATTCATTGTATTCTGATGAAGATTGAGGATTGGCGCTTTCAATAAAAGGGGGTGCGATTTTTACATTTTCCGATTCAAACAAAAGATCGTCTGTTGATTCCTCAATTTTCTGGAAAAAACTTTCCCGTCTTTTTTCCATTTCCTTGCTGTATTTCCGCTGATAGCTTCGGATTTCCTGAAAAATCATGTCCGCTAAAGACAGGCTTGCGTTAATTGCGGCAAGTTTTCT
>NZ_BDHD01001056.1:0-400 GCF_054786075.1 Treponema sp. R6D11
CGCCTCCGTTGTCGCAAACACTTTGAATAGTTTTGTTGTATTATCAGACGCTTTTGCCATGATTGTTACCTCCGTTTTTGCGGAACCTTCCGTGTATTTTTTACTTCCGCCTTCCGCAGTTGTAAAACTTGTTATGTTTGAAGTTACAATGCCGCCAGCGGAAACAGCTACTTTTGTTGAGTCGCTGGAAGACCATGTTATGGTTTTACCGCTCATTCCTACGCCAAGCATGGCTTTAAGATCTTTGCTGCCGCCAACTGTCAAGTATACCGTTTCAGTAGGCATTTCGGTTCCCGGCGATGTTCCGTTTTCCGGGGTTGGTTCGATCTCGGTCTGCGTTTCAGGGGTCTGTTTACAACCAAAAAGAAACAGGACTATCATTAAAGAAATAATAATTCGC
>NZ_BDHD01001057.1:0-400 GCF_054786075.1 Treponema sp. R6D11
ATCCCGTTGGCAAAGGCCTGCGCCGCGACAATGTGTAAGGTGAATGGACCGCGCATTATGGAATGTGGAACCTTGCGCTCGTGTTGCAGAGCTTTTTTTACCCGGCTGCGCAAAAGCTCAATGCCGTATGGCTTGCGAAGATAATCGTCGCCCCCAGCGACAAGGCCCTCAAGCTCGCCGGAGGATTCAGTTACCGAAGTCAGGAAGATTATGCTCGCGGCGCTGCGTTCACGAATTTCACGGCAGAAATCAATGCCGCTGCCATCCGGCATTTTTATATCCAGTATGATAACGTCCGGATCGCCGTCTTCAATCAGAAAGCGCGCCTCTTTCAGCGTGGAGGCGGTTGTAACCTCATACCCCTCGGATTCAAGAGCGCGCCTGTTAATAAGACTTAACC
>NZ_BDHD01001058.1:0-400 GCF_054786075.1 Treponema sp. R6D11
CTTCCCATTCTTCATCCATTGCAATACTTTTAGCAACATCGTGCACCTTTTTCATATAGCTACTATTTTCCTCATGAATATCGCCATCGTTGTGTTTTTTCTCTCTATCCTTAATTCTTTTTGCAACCTCTTCAAGAGACAAGTTCAAAAAGAAAACGTGTGTTGGTCTTGGATGTTTTGGCAGGGGTCGTAAAACGCGCTCCGTTGCTATATAGAAAGCTTCACTTGGAATGGTTATACCGAGCTATGGCAGATCATTCGCGTTTTGAAAGATTGTTCGTTATTCCTCATTATTTGAAAGCAGTTAGACAGCAAAGGAGAGACGAGAGACGTGGCTAAATTCATTGTTATTGAGGGCATTGATGGCGCAGGCAAGCAGACACAAACGGACCTATTGATC
>NZ_BDHD01001059.1:0-399 GCF_054786075.1 Treponema sp. R6D11
GGATAGAGAGACAGCACTTTTCTACAAGTTTTGTTACGGCGGTAATATTTTTCGGCGCGCCCGAAAGTCCGCAATACGGCGCGGTGGGAGCGGGAAAAAGAACAATAATAAGGTTTTTTGAGATTTTTTTTAACGCGACATTCCTCCCACTATTTTTTTTATTTTTCACGCTTTTTTTGTTTTTTTTTTTTCTTTGTGGGGATATTTTTTTCTCCACTCTAAGTTTTTTTTTGTTTGCGTTTAGAAGTGTTTTTTTTATTTATAATTTTGCGTTTGGCGGTCCCTTTCCTTGGGGATTTGGTTCTTGTGGGCTCCCCCCCCCCAAACCCGCCTCATTTCCCGCCCTGTCCGCCTGGGTAAAACCCCCACCCGCCGCTCCAAAAAAATCTTCTCCAAAAG
>NZ_BDHD01001060.1:0-399 GCF_054786075.1 Treponema sp. R6D11
CACCAGTAACATTATTTCCTGCGGTATAAACATGACCACGGTTGTAGTTAACAGCAAATTACGCAGGATGTTGAGAACCTGCTCGCTTATCGGCTTTCTATTAATACGTCTTATTTCCCTGTCCAATAATGCAATCTTTACAAGCTTGTTTTTTATTTCTTCCAGAGATAGTTTCGTCAGGTCTTCTTTGAGCGTTTGTCCGGTTAATGTTAAAAATTCCTTTATTGTTTCATTTACTTTATTTTTCATTTCTAAGTTTGTTATCTTTTCTGACGTTCCGTAAACGCCTATCTCTCCGCCGACCGCGCCCATATAGCATCCTTTCCACAGCCTCAGCACCTTATCGTCATACAATTCAAACTTTGTCGCGTGGATATTAAATATCATTTTGTTCGCTAT
>NZ_BDHD01001061.1:0-399 GCF_054786075.1 Treponema sp. R6D11
GTATATGACCGCGTAGGCGGTGGAGACGGTTTTGCGGCGGGTCTGTTGTTACAAAATTTGTCTGGGGGAAAAAATCAAAAATTTTTTAAGCTTCGTTGGGGGGGCCGCGAGCGTGGAATTACGACACACGCGGGAGACTCTGTGTTTTAGCCTCAACCCGGAGAAAACGTTACCCATGGGAGCTCGGGGACAGAAAACTGGGGTAAGAAAAAAAAAAACTTTTTTTTTTTTTGCTAAATCCCAAAAAAATTCCAGGCCCCCCTCCGCCTTTTCCCGTAAAATATCTTTCATTCTCGCTTTTTAAATCGCAGCCCCACCTTGGCTAAAATTAAAAAATATCGCTTTTTGGGGCACCGGTTTTTCCCAACTCTTTACCTGGCTAATTATAAGTAATATGCA
>NZ_BDHD01001062.1:0-398 GCF_054786075.1 Treponema sp. R6D11
GTTTAAAGACTACAGAGATAGACGTACAAGCAAACAACCTCTTGATAAAAAATCTGCAGGGTCAACCTTCAAAAGACCGGAAGGATCCTATGCATCAAAGCTAATTGATGAATGTGGCCTAAGAGGTTTTAGAGAGGGAGATTGCCAGGTTAGTGAAAAACACTGTGGCTTTATTATAAATGCAGGAGAAGCTACTTGCACTGAAATGCTTGCTTTTATTAATCATGTGGCAGCAATTGTTAAGGAGAAAACAGGCTTTACACTGGAGCGAGAGGTAAAATTAGTCGGAGAATTATAGATGAAATTAAAGATAATTACTGGTTTATCAGGTTCAGGTAAGACAACAGCCTTAAGGGCTTATGAAGATATGGGCTATTATGCTATGGACAATACTCCAT
>NZ_BDHD01001063.1:0-398 GCF_054786075.1 Treponema sp. R6D11
ATTATCAGCCAATTGCTCGAGCCTTGATTCCCTTTCTTCTTTTGTTAATATAGGATCAAGAATAATTTCTTCGATAGATCTTGCCAATTCTCCAAGTATTTCTGAGCAATCACCAATGCTGTTTTCAAATATCCCTATTCTTTTTAAACATCGCTCGTAAATTTCTTCATCAATCGTATCTTTTGTAATACAATTATAAATATGAGCAACGTCACTTTTTTGACCACGGCGGTCTATACGCCCAATACGTTGCTCAATTCGCATGGGATTCCATGGTAAATCATAATTGACAATAGTATCACAAAACTGATAATCTAACCCTTCTGAGCCAACTTCAGTAAATAGTAAAATATCAAAAGCCCTAGGATCGTTCTTGGGTAAAGCAAAACGTTCTCTAC
>NZ_BDHD01001064.1:0-288 GCF_054786075.1 Treponema sp. R6D11
ATAAACAATAACTGTATCTGCTCGTGGGAAGAAATAACAGGCGACAAGAAACAAATGCTCAATGTCTGGGAAGACGCTTTTAAGAACCCCTTCGGCGGAATCGCTCCTGAAACAAAAAAATTCTACAACGAGCTTAAACGACGTTTACAGGCTTTAAGGGCATCGGAAACTTTTGAGGAACTTAGAAAACAGTATTTTGTTTTCCGTGAATATTTTTTCGACATGAAAAAATATTCAAAGGAGACAGAAACAGAGTCAGAGACAAACCTTATCCTGTCACGCTGTATC
>NZ_BDHD01001065.1:0-397 GCF_054786075.1 Treponema sp. R6D11
GTATTACAACAACGACGAACCGGAGATTACTGATAGCGAGTACGATTCATTAGTGCGTGAGTTGCGCGAGCTAGAAGAAAAACATCCGGAATATAAATCTGAGGAGTCTTTGACGGTTAAGGTTGGCGGTGCGGCTAGCAGCAAGTTCACAAAAGTTGAGCATGGGGTTCCGATGCTTAGTTTGAATGATGTCTTTGATTATGAAGCGGTGGAAAAATTTATTGATGATAACGCGGGGGAAGAATTTGTCGTAGAGCCAAAGATTGACGGGCTTTCGATATCTATAGAATATAATAACGGAAAAATCATCAGGGCGTCGACTCGAGGTGATGGAATTGTTGGTGAAGATGTTACTGAAAATGTATTGACGATTAAAAACATACCGCAGGAGATATCG
>NZ_BDHD01001066.1:0-397 GCF_054786075.1 Treponema sp. R6D11
AAGGTCCTACCCCCCCCGTACAAACCAATCGAAAAGAACCCCCACCCCATTCGCAAACCGCATAATCCCTATCCCTCGTCACCCCCGCAACATCTTCAACTATAGCCTTTCGCCTGCCGATAAGTTTGTTAAAAAGCGAAGATTTGCCAACATTCGGGCGCCCGATAACTGCTACAGTTTGCATTATGCACCTGCCCCCAAAAGCAATAACAACGATGCCTCAATATATTTTTTAGGGCTCGGTATCTGTCTCGCCGTGCCAATTATTTCAGCAATTTCTTTCATAATAAATAAAAGCTTTTTATTATCATAATCAGTCCCCCCATCAAAAGCTTGCATGCGGTATATCTTCTAGCAAGTATCAAATATATTGCTTGCAAATACTATGGGATTATTC
>NZ_BDHD01001067.1:0-396 GCF_054786075.1 Treponema sp. R6D11
ATTTTGAACTTGCCCTTGATGGGGCGAATATAGACAATTTATTGTCTATAAACGGCGGAAATATCGTCATAACATTTCCTACCGCATCAGGAGATTATCCCGTATTGTCAAATTTGACAATTAGCCCTGATGAATTTCGTCTTTTTCGTTCAGGATCAAACAATACAGGTTTAAGCTTGACATCTCCTGTGCCGGACAGATATTTTCGTAATACCTCTGAATTAAGCGACCCTAAAAACGCTGTCGCACTTAAAAACGCCGATGTAGTCGGGCGCACCGGTTTATCTCAAAGTTTTGCCTATGTTTCCATGTATATTGTAGCGGAAGGCATAAATCCAACGGCGTTCACGCCCATATACAGCAAACCCACGCATATTTGCGTTTTCAAGCTTCCTG
>NZ_BDHD01001068.1:0-396 GCF_054786075.1 Treponema sp. R6D11
TTGTATATAGATGCAAAATATTCTCCTCTTCATCTTCCCTTGTTGCTCTCCCCCACTCCTTCCCCGCCTCTGGTCTCACAATTTCTTGCCTGTCTTTTATTTTTTCTACTTTAGTTATTTAACTATTTTTTTTTTTATTATGTTTTAATAAATAAATATAAAAAAAAAGTAAAACAAAATGAAAATTATAAAAAAATATAAAAAAACAAATATTATGTGTTTCCCCTCTCCACCTTTTGGAGTAGACACCCCCCACGAGAGAGGGGAATTTTTCCTTAAATAAAGAAGTGTCCCGCTTTTACCCCAAGAAAAAAGTTTTCACCCCGCTTTCCCTTTTTTTAATTATAAAACGCAATAAACAATCCCGCCGATCCCTATAACGCCTATTATTATATG
>NZ_BDHD01001069.1:0-396 GCF_054786075.1 Treponema sp. R6D11
ATACCCACTACTACGGCGGGATAAAAAAATAACAGTGGACGGCGATACCGCTTGCGATGCACGGGGTGTTCGTGAACGCGGACGGGAAAAAAATATCGATAAGAATCGGCGAGGAGCCGGGCGACCCGCTGTTTACGATTACCGACTTACTGCCCCACCTTGCGAGGGAGCAGATGGAGAAAAAAGCGTCGGAATTTATGGAAGCGGAAAACCTTGACGTTCTTTTCGGCTCACGCCCGTATAAGGACAAGGACGCGAAAGAAAAAGTAAAACTTGGCGTTCTGTCCCTGCTTAACGCCCAATACGGCATTACCGAAAAAGATTTCGCCAGCGCGGAAATTGAATTTGTCCCCGCCTTCAAAGCGGCCGACATCGGTTTTGACAGGAGCATGATCG
>NZ_BDHD01001070.1:0-396 GCF_054786075.1 Treponema sp. R6D11
ACGCATAAATTTAGTTTATTTTGACCGCTATGTGCTTGTCAATCAGTATTATGAGTGGTAGTATTTAAAAAGACGGAGGTTTCCTTTGGACCGTATAAAAGATCCTCACATAATCAGATTGCTTGAGCAAATTGGCGAGCATTACAAGGTTATATTATCAAACAGTTTTTTGCGACCTGTTTTATTATAGATTCATATAGATAAAAACACATGGGATTTAATCGAAATTCTTACGGAAAAAATGGATTTGTACCGTTATCAGGGGTTTCATCTTGATGAATTGTATCGGCAAATTGCCGCGTGCGCTCGTTTTATCGAAGTTGCGCGCAATAAAACCACAATTAAGAATAAATTAAATATGCTTCCTGCAGGGCATGACAAAACGCTCAGGGATAT
>NZ_BDHD01001071.1:0-395 GCF_054786075.1 Treponema sp. R6D11
CCCCAGTACGAAACACAGGGGGCTGCCGGTATGGATTTACGCGCCTTTCTTGACGCTGATATTTCCATACCGCCCCTTGGAAGGGTAAAAATTCCTACAGGGCTTAAAATAGAAATTCCAGAAGGCTATGAAGGGCAGGTGCGTCCTCGCTCAGGCTTGGCGATAAAAAAAGGGTTAACAGTTCTTAATTCCCCCGGTACTATAGACTCCGATTATAGGGGAGATTTAGACATAATTTTAATAAATTTAGGACCCGAAAACATTATAATTAAAGATGGGGAGCGAATCGCGCAACTTGTAATAGCTCCCGTATGTAAGGCGAACATTGCGGAGGTTAATGTTCTTGGCGAAACGGCTAGAGGAGGCGGAGGTTTTGGGTCTACTGGGGCTTAAAG
>NZ_BDHD01001072.1:0-395 GCF_054786075.1 Treponema sp. R6D11
ATGTTCTGCTTACCATCGATACAAACGTGCAGTATATTCTGGAGCGTATCGCCTCCAAAACGATGACGGACACCCACGCGGAAGCGGTGATGCTTCTAGCGATGGATCCGCGTAGCGGCGACGTTATAGGTTCCGCTTCCGTTCCCAATTTTGATTTGAACAATATCCGCGCTTCGGACGAGACGAGCCGGATGAACCGTCCCGTTATCTGGGCTTACGAACCCGGCTCCGTCTTCAAGGTGTTTACGATGTCCGCGCTGATGGATTCGGGCGCGATTTCGGGTAACACCGTTTTTTACTGCAACGGCTCATACACTTCAAGCCACGGCAGTCAGATTAAATGTCTTGGCGCCCACGGTAGGGTAACCGCAAGGGAGATAATTATCCACTCGTGC
>NZ_BDHD01001073.1:0-395 GCF_054786075.1 Treponema sp. R6D11
GTTCTGCGTGGGGAAGTAGCGATGGATTACGATTGCATTGTCATAGGTGGCGGACACGCCGGAATCGAAGCGTCCCTCGCAACTAGCCGCCTCGGTTTTTCTACCCTCCTCATCACGCAAAATCCCGACAGGATAGGGACGCTTTCATGCAACCCCGCGATTGGCGGCCTTTCAAAAGGTAACCTTGTAAGGGAAGTGGACGCTCTCGGCGGGGAGATGGGAAAGCTGACGGACGCGACAATGATCCAGTACCGCGTCCTTAACCGCGCGCGGGGGCCCGCGGTACAGGCGCCGAGGGAGCAGGCGGATAAGCACGCGTATCCCGCCGCCGCGCGTTCCGTTCTTGAAAAGCAAAAAAACCTGACAATTTTTATGGACACGGTTACGGACTTGAT
>NZ_BDHD01001074.1:0-395 GCF_054786075.1 Treponema sp. R6D11
CTTTATAACAGTGTGATAAATGGGTCAAAAACCAGAAAAGAGGGAAAACAAACAGGATTTAATCAGAAGGAATAGGGGAGTAAACGCTAACATACTCTACAAGCACTTCAGCCTGTCTCTTACAAACATCTCCGAGCAAAAGAGACAGGCAGAAAGCTCGTATGCAGCCCTCTGCTTGAAAAAAAAAAAATGAAAAAAAACGGCGGGAAACCCCGCCGCTTTAAATTTTTTTTCCATACCCAGCCCTTTTTTTCCAAAAAGTATAAAAAAACCCGCCGTTACTGTGAAGTACAGCGGCTATACCGGCGAAAATCCCGAAAAGCATGATTAGGCCTTGAAAAAAATCGTTTGCCGCTGTCGCAAAATAACCGCCGACTACGACATAAATTGCGGTA
>NZ_BDHD01001075.1:0-395 GCF_054786075.1 Treponema sp. R6D11
TATAATTCCGTCAGAATCCGATATACCTGTAACGCTTCCCAAAGCGCCGGCGGCGTTTCTTAATCCTTTAATCGGAAATTGCGCCTTTTCATTTTCTCCGACGCTAAAGCGTTCCAGCAGAGAGCCGAAATTTTCAGGCTGAAATAAGGGGACGTTTAGATCATTAGTCCAAGCGACAGCATTACCTGTCTGACTGCTAAACATGACGGTTTGCACCACATGTCCGTAATTATTTGACGCATTAATAAAAGAATTGTCATCTTCTCTGGCGCTTAAACTGCGCAAGGCTTCGATAGCGGTTCTGAATACAGATCTTCTTGGCTGTCCGTCGTCGTTTTCCGTTCTGGGGCGTCTTGCGGCTCCGACAGGGCGCGGACTTGGGTTTGCGGCGTTTT
>NZ_BDHD01001076.1:0-394 GCF_054786075.1 Treponema sp. R6D11
GTATTATGCTTGCAAAACGTTTCAAGTTCGAAGACGGGGAATTTCAATGGCAATCTGGACAGATTGGCGGAGACAATGATAATCCCAGAAAGGGACTCGATCTTGTCATATCATTTGTGCTATCATATTAGGGGTAATTATGAAAAGAATATTAATTTTTATTTTATTAAACGTTTCCTGCGTATTATACTCGCAACAGCTAACCCGTTTTGCCGTTGTGGATATGCCGAAGGTATACACGGCGTTCTTCCGCGATTCGCGGGCTGTAAGGCAGTTTGAAGAAAAAAGCGCCAAAGTACAGAGCGATATTGACAAGATGACAAAGGAAATACAGGAATTAAGGTCACGTCACGCGGACGCGTTATCGCGCGACGACCAGACCGAAGCTTTAAGG
>NZ_BDHD01001077.1:0-394 GCF_054786075.1 Treponema sp. R6D11
CTTTAGGAATAGCCTTGTCAATCTGCACGGTAAGTTTTTGCTTTTTTTCGTCCACGCGAAAGGTTATAACGTCTACAGCCCGCTGAATCATCTTTTCAAAACTGAATTTTACAGGAGCAAGTTCAAATTTGCCAGCTTCTATTTTTGACATATCCAAAATATCGTTGATTACACCTAACAAGTGCTGTGATGCGTCCTCAATCTTGGTAAAGCAGTAGTCTTTACGCTCAATAGCGGCTGCGGCTTTTCCTATCGTGGTCATGCCGATAATTGCGTTCATGGGAGTGCGCATCTCGTGGCTCATGTTGGCAAGAAAAATAGATTTAGCGCGGTCTGCGGCTTCCGCTTCCGCCTGTTGTTTTGCCATTTTTTCCAATTTTGTAACATCTTGCAC
>NZ_BDHD01001078.1:0-394 GCF_054786075.1 Treponema sp. R6D11
ATAGCCGCTGTACTTCACAGTAACGGCGGTTTTTTTCGAGCTTTTGGAAAAAAAGCGTCGGGGGAAGGAAAAAAAGTTTAAAGGGGCGGTGTTTCCCGCCTTCTTTTGGTCTTTTTTTGTCCCCCGCCCTTTTGTTTTTTTGGGGTGCTAATTTTTTTTTTACTTTGGACACAGGGGCGCCCGCCCAAGGGTTTCAAAATTTTTTTCATTAAAAACCAAAAAAATAAAAAAAAAGGGGATTGGGAAAAGCGGGGGGAAACCAAACCACAAACCAAAAAAATTTGGAAATCCAAAAAGGCCGCAAAACCAAAAGCCCCCCCCGGCAAAGTTTAAAGAAATTAATAAAAAAAAAAACCGCCGATGGCGGTTTTTATATGCGCGAATAATAACTATT